>NZ_JBEZWL010000015.1:22529-96120 GCF_040648015.1 Streptomyces sp. NPDC029216
TCCGGCGGTCGTCTGGGGCTGATATCCGCAGCTGAGGACGACGGGATGGTTCTCCGGGTCCGTGGGGCGCGTCAGATCGCTGCGCGCTTCCCTTTGCTGGGCGTCCGGCGGCCGTCTGGGGCTGATGCCTGCAGCCGAGGGTGAGCAGATGGGCCTCTGGGCCCGACAGGTGGACCTCCCGGAGCCCGCGAGCCGGTCGGGACCCCTCCCGGGGCCCTGGCGCTCAGCCGTCCGTGCGGCCCCGGCGCAGCATGGCGAAGCCCAGGCCGGCTGCGCCCACGGCGGCGATGCCGCCGCCTGCGGCGAGCAGCAGTACGCCGTCGCCCGGGCCGTCGGCCAGGGTGTTCAGGCGCAGGGCCTCGGCGGTGCGGGCGGTGCGGTGGGTTTCGGCGTCGGCAGGTACCGCCTGTCCGGCGCCGTGGCGGGTCGCCGTCTTGAAACCGTCGCCGGCCACCGTGTGCGAGCCGTCCTGTGCGCGGGTCTCGCCGACCCAGGAGGACAGGCGCCCGTCCGGCCGCAGTGCGGCGTGCAGCTCACCGGCCCCGCCCACGCCGGTGGCGCCGTCGCGGCTGGTCAGCGTCGCCACCGTGGTGCCCGAGCGCAGGATCTCCGCCTGGTACGCGTCCTTCGCCAGGCGGTACACGTTGGCGGTCGACCGGCCGTCCGCGAGGGAGAGGCTGCTGATCAGGGTCCGCTGCGCGCCGGCGGCGGCCGGAACCCCGTCGGCGAGCGCGGCGGCGGTGGGCAGGGCCAGCAGGCCGGCGGCGCATGCGGTCACGGCGGTGGCGCGAACGATGGTGCGGCGGCTGACGGTGTTCACGGGAGTCCTTCGGGGCGGGCGGTGCTGGCGGGTAGGCCACCAACGTAGGGGCGGGCTGTTGCGGTAGGGCGCTGGCCTTGTAACAGGAAGGCAGCAGCGAGCCGACGGAGCTGTTACATGTTCGAGGGATTGCCGAGGGCGGCGGCGCCTGCTCCCATGGAGAGCGGGGGTGAGGCCGATGGGCGGACTCAAGGTGCTTCCGAGCGGCCGGCCCGGCCGCGGCCGGCTCTACGTGAACCGGCCCGACGGCCAGGCGGTGGCCTGGTACGACCGGCAGACCAACCGGATCAGCGTCCTCGCCGACGACCAGCGCGAGGCCGTACTGGCGGCGCTGCGCCCGTACTTGAGCGCCGACTGGACGATCGGCCCGCCCCCGGTCCCCACCGCGGCCGAACTGCGCCGCCTGTACCTACCGCCGGACCAGGACCTGGCCCCGAACCGCCCCGGCGAGACGCTGCTCGGCGAACTGGCGTACGGCTCACCGGGCGGCAGCCGGGCCCGGCACCGGATGCGGCGGGAACTCCTGGCGTTCCAGCGCACGGGGGCGGAGCTCGACCTGCTGGAGGCCACGGACTGGCGGGCCCTCCACGACGTCCCCCTGCCCGGTCTCGGGCTCCTGGACCACCTGCTCATCGGCCCGCCGGGCGTCCTGGCCCTCCGCACGGTTCCGTGCCGTCACCAGCGGGCCCAGGCGGGCGACCTCCTCCTGGCGGTGGGCCGCGCCGCCCCCACCCCGGACCCGGGCTGGATCCGCCGGGCGGCGGCCTGCGCCGCCCGGGCCCTCTCGGCCCCGGTGGCCCCGGCCCTGGTCCTCACGGACGCCTCCCGGGTGGACGTGGCCCCGACCCTCCGGGACGTCCTGATCCTCCAGCCCCCCACCCTGACGACCACCCTCAGGGCGATCCCGCCCACCCTCAAACCCCCGGACGTGGAAGCCCTCTTCACGGTGGCCCGTACGGTCACGACGTGGGTGGCCCCGCCCGGCCCCGCCGCCCTCAGGCCGAACTCCGCTTCCGCGGCGCAGCCTTCTTGGCCGTCGTCTTCTTCGCGGAGGCCGCCGTCGAGGTGGACTTCGTCCCCGAAGCGGCCTTCTTCGTAGCGGACTTGCCGGCCGTCGCCTTCGAAGTCGACTTCGCCGCGGTCTTCTTGGTGCCCCCGGAGGTCTTCCGGGCCCCGGCCGCAGTCGACTTCTTCCCGCCCACCGCCTTCGGCGCGGCCGGAGCCGCCTTCCGCCGGATCGGCGTGACCTCCGCCTCCCCGCCCCCGCCGGAGCCGGCGGCGTCCCCGCCCCGCGAGGCGCGGGCCGCCCGCACGCTGCTCTCCAGCGCCGCCATCAGGTCGATCACCTGCCCGCCGGCCGGTTCCACCACCGCCTCCTGCGGTTCGAACGCGCCCCCCGCCTTCGCCGTGATCATCGCCTCCACGGCCTCCCGGTACTCGTCCCGCAGGGAGGAGATCTCCACCTCCCCCAGCGTCGCCATCAACGCGTCCGCCAGGTCCAGTTCGGCCTCCCGCACCGAGACCGACGCGTCCGGTGCCACGCCCTCCGGCGCCCGGATCTCGTCGGGCCACAGCAGCCCGTGCATGGCGATCACGTCGTCCACGACCCGCAGCATCCCCAGCCGCTCCCGCCCGCGCAGGGCGAACTTCGCGATGGCCACCTTCCGGCTCCGCTTCAGCGCCTCCCGCAGCAGCGTGTACGGCTTGGCCGCCGTGGCCCCGTTCGCCGCGAGGTAGTACGCCGAGTCCATCTGGAGCGGATCGATCTCATCGGCCGGCACGAAGGAAACGATCTCGATCGTCTTGGCCGTCGCGATCGGCAGCTGCGCCAGGTCCTCGTCCGTGATCGGCACGATCGACCCGTCCGCCTCCTCGTACCCCTTGCCGATCTCGTCCGCCGACACCTCCTCGCCGTCCAGCTCGCACACCTTGCGGTAGCGGACGCGGCCGCCGTCCGTCACGTGGATCTGGCGGAAGGAGATGGAGTGGCTCTCGGTGGCGTTCACGAGCTTGATCGGGATGCTGACCAGGCCGAAGGAGATCGCCCCGTTCCAAATGGATCGCACGGTTCCTCCTGATTCGTGGCAATCTCATCGTATGACGCCGATCACGTTGGTGGAGGGGCGTCGCATCGCGCTCAGCAACCTGGACAAGGTCCTGTACCCGCGGACCGGCTTCACCAAGGGCGAGGTGCTGCACTACTACGCCACCGTCGCGCCTGCCCTCCTCGCGCACATCCATGACCGCCCGGTCTCCTTCCTTCGCTATCCGGACGGCCCTGACGGCCAGCTCTTCTTCACCAAGAACCCGCCGCCCGGCACACCCGCCTGGGTGAAGACCGCCCCGGTGCCCCGCTCCGAGGACCCCCGGGCCGAACAGGTGCTCGTATCCGACGTGCCGGCCCTCATCTGGGCCGCCAATCTGGTGGTCGAGTTCCACGTCCACCAGTGGACGGCCGCCACCCCGGCCGTCGCCGACCGCATCGTCTTCGACCTCGACCCCGGCCCGCCCGCGAGCATCGTCGAGTGCTGCGCCGTCGCCCTCTGGCTGCGCGGCCGCCTCGCCGCCGACGGGCTGCACGCGTACGCCAAGACCTCCGGCTCCAAGGGCCTGCACCTGGCCGTCGCCGTCGAGCCGACCCCGTCCGCGCGGGTGTCCGCGTACGCCAAACGCCTCGCCCAGGAGGCCGAGGCGGCCCTCCCCGGCCTCGTCGTGCACCGCATGGCCCGGGCGCTGCGTCCCGGCAAGGTCTTCGTCGACCACAGCCAGAACGCCGCCGCCAAGACCACCGCCGCCCCCTACACCCTGCGCGCGCGGCCCCTGCCCACCGCGTCCGCCCCCGTCTCCTGGGCGGAGGTCGAGTCCTGCCGGGACGCCTCCGACCTGGTGTTCCTCGCCGACGACGTGCCACCCCGCCTCGCCCGTGACGGCGACCTCCTGGCCCCCCTCCTGGACCCCGCCCAGGCCGGCACCCTGCCCGGGGAGCGACGGTGACACCGCCGGTCCGGGTGGCCCTGGCGGCCTCCGTGCGCACCCTCCCGCGCGGGCCGGGTCTGGCCTACGAGCCGAAGTTCGACGGGCACCGGATGGTCATCCTCCGTGAGGCCGAGCGCGTCGTCCTCCAGGCCCGCTCCGGCCGTACCGTGACCGCCGCGTTTCCCGATCTCGCGGCGGCCGCACGGCAGTTGCCGCCCGGAACCGTCCTGGACGGGGAGGTGGTCGTCTGGCACGCCGGCCGGACGGACTTCGCCCTGGTCCAGCGCCGCGCGGCGGCAACCCCGGCCCGGGCGGCCGCACTGGCCCGCACCCTTCCGGCCTCGTACGCGGCCTTCGACGTCCTGGAGCTGGCCGGCCTCGACGTACGCGCCCACCCCTACGCGCGCCGCCGCGCCCTCCTCGTCGACCTCCTCGTCCCCCTCGGCCCGCCGCTCCAGCCCGTGCCGATGACGACCGACCCGGAACTGGCCGAGACCTGGTACGAGACCCTGCCCGCGAGCGGTATCGAGGGGCTGGTCGTCAAACGCCTGGACCAGCCCTACCCCTCCGGCCGCCGCTCCTGGCGCAAGCTCCGCCACACGAACCTCCGGGACGCGGCGGTGATCGGCTACACCGGCACCCCGCGCCGCCCCCTGGCGCTGGTCCTCGTCCTGACGGGGGAGGACGAGGAGACCCCCCTCCTGTCGAGCCCGCTCTCGCCCACCCTCCGCACGGACCTCACGGCGGCCCTGCGCACGGCACCCCTGGCGGCCCCGGACCTGCCGACGGTCACGGCGGTCGGCCTGGGCGAAACCCCCTACACCCCCCTGGACCCACCCCTGACGGCAGAGGTCCGCCACGCCTCGACCCGCCACCCCCCACCGGAGGTACTACGCCTCCGGACAGACCTCTGACCCGCGCCGAAGGCGCGGGTCAGAAGCCACTGCTCGCTCTACGGACGGGCGCCTAGGCGTGCGCCCCGCGCCCCGCGTCGGGCGGAGCCCCCGGCTGGGGGTGCGGTCCCGGCCCGGTGACGGGCTTGTAGCCGGACTCCCGCTCGGCCCGTACCTCCTCCGGGTGGCTGGAGGTGGTGGAGCCGAAGTTCCCGTACCCCTGCATCTCGTGCGGCCGCAGACCGCCCTCCGGGATCTCCACCTGGTCCCGCTCCTCCCGGACCTCGTGGACGGCACCGCCCTCGGGCAGGTGCGGCTGGCTCTCGGGGCTGGGCGGCGGCGGCTCCTTGGCCCGTACCCGCTGCCCCAGCTTGAACCCGCCGAGCAGGAAGCCCGCGATGATGATTCCGACGATGAAGAACCACGCACTGCGGGACAGGGTCGCGTCCACACTCAGGATCGTGTCCATGAGTCTTATTTTCCCGTTTTCACACCTTTTTCACGCGGGCGGCCCAAAGAATCATGAACGGCCCCCGCCCCGAGGCCCCGCCTCCGGCCCCCGCCCCGCTACCTCAGCGGCCCGTCGGAGTCCCGCAGCCCCCGGGCGTCCCGCCCCCCGAGCACCCCGAGGATCTCCGCGCAGATCGCCAGGGCCGTCTCGGCCGGCGTCTTGGCGCCCAGGTCGAGCCCGATCGGCCCGTGCACCCGCGCCAGCTCGGCCTCGCCCACCCCGGCGGCGATGAGCCCCTCGCGACGCCGCGCGGTGGTCCGCCGCGACCCGAGCGCGCCCACGTACGGAATCCCCAGCGCCAAGGCGTTCCTCAAGGTCGGCACGTCGAACTCCGGCTCATGGCTGAGCAGCACCAGGCACGCGGCGTCCCGGTGGTCGGCCAGCGCCTTCTCGGCCTCACCGGCGCTCTCCACCGCCACCGACTCCCACCCGAGCAGCCCGGCCTGCGCCCCGATCACCTCGGCCAGCTCCCCGCTCCCGCCGATCACCAGGTACGGGGCCGACGGGTACGCCTCCACGAGCACCAGCCCGGACCCCCCGTACAGCGCGTCCCTCCCCGGCCGGCGCGTCCCGAGCAGCTCCCCGGCCCGCCGCCCGGCGTCATCGGCCGGCACGTCCCCGGCCCGTACGACCTCGCTCACGGCGGCGTCCGCCCCCTCGCTCAGCCGGGTCACGAGCGCCACCCCGGCCCCCGTACCGAGCAGCTCCCACCACTCGGCGGGGATCGCGGACAGCGGCTGCAGCAGCACCTCGGCCTGCCCGCCACAGGTCAGCTTCGCCTCCGTGGCCTCACCGGCCCCGACCGACACCTCACACACCCGCGCACCGCCCCCGGCCCCCACAACCCCGGCCTCGGCGACGAGCTCGGCGTCGAACACCCCCCGGTACAGGGCCCCGACACACTCACCCCGCGCGTCCACGAGCACGGCCCCGGCGGGATCCCGCGGCCCGAACCCCTGCTCGGTCACCGGCCGCGCCAGGAACGCCACCCGCCCCTCGGCCACCCACTGCCGCGCCGTCTCCGCCAGCTCACGCATCTCGTCGCCCCATCCTCTATGCGCCATCACGCCACAAAGCACCTGGTCAACGGCACAAAGCGGCCTCAAATCCACCCTACGCACCCCCCGTCCCCCCACCACCCCCCGAACGCACAGACCCTGCCCCGCCCCCTCGTACGGACCACCGGAACGTCTGTGGTCTCGGCCGTGCACCGCCGGTCGCAAGTGGCGGATGCCGCCTCCTGCGTCGAACCCCGTCCCACCCGTCCCCGACAGCCCCGCCCGTTGTGACCGGTTCACGCCCTTTGCAGCGGCCGCCGGACTGTCGACCCTCCAGGTATGGGGGACTTCCATGAGGGACCGCGCCGGCTCGGCGGCGGGCGGGCGTGCTGTGCGTACTGCGGGCTGCCGGTGGACCGGGTGGCGACGCTGGAGCACGACTGGGTGCTGCTGGAGCCGGACATGGAGCCGCTCGCGCACATCGTGCCGGCGGAGCACCGGTGGATCGAGGTGTCGGACGGGAGGGTCACGGTCTACGGGGTCTGCCCGCCGGTCCAGGACCAGCGGTGCCGCATCGAGCACCGGCTCGCCTGCTCGGCGCAGCCCCTCCCCGACCTCTGGCCCTGGCTGACGATCCTGCGCACCGAGAACGGCCGCCGCGTGGAGCGCCGGGCGGACTCCGCGCAGGAGTGGCCCGACGCCGGATAGCAGAGACGGCCCGCCGTGGGAGCCGGCGGGCCGTCGAGGGGGTCAGGCCAGGGGGCCCGCGTTGAACGGCGTCCCGACCGGGGCCGGGTTCGGGGGAGGGTAGCCGCCGTCGGGCGGGGTGCAGGGTGCCGCGAAGCACTCCCACACGTGGCCGGAGGGGATGCCCCCGGGGTGCCCGTGCTTGCCGTCGGGCGGGCCGCAGGGGGCCTTGATGCACTGCCACTGGTGATCGGCCACGGTCACGTGGGGCGTTCCGTGGACGGCGGCGAACGCGGCGACGTTCAGCACGGCACTCCCCGCCGCCACGATGGTCGAGGCGGCGAACACGAACAGACGGCGGGTCCAGAAGGGCTGGGCGGGCTGGGTCATCGGAATCCTCCTCTATAGGGGCAAAGGGGGCGGGACACGGGGCCGGGGCCGCTGCCGCCGCTCGCCCCGCCTCCAGTAGGCCCCGCCGCCCACCCGCCCGTCACGCCCCGCGAACTCGTGCCTTGACGAGCGACACGGATACGGATATGCGATGTGCGGAAGAGCCGACGAATCGACGCGGCTCGCCTGCCCACAGGCCCTTCGAACGCCGACGCGTCGGTTCACCCCCCTGGGACAACGGCCGGACACTAGGCTGGCCGGGTGAACGCCCGCACCGCCCTCACGCAATGGCTCGGCACCCTCGGCACGGACCGGCTCACCGCCCTGCTGGAGCAGCGCGACCTGCCCCTCGCCGCAGGGTTCCGGCGCATCACCACCCTCCCTGAGCTCGCCGACCACCTGCTTGGCGACGAGTCGGTGGCCCACGGCCTGATGGAGGGTACGGCCGGGGAGCTGGAACTCCTGGCCTCCATCGCCGCCCTCGCCCTGGAGCGGCACGGCCCCGTCGATGGAGAGGACGAGGACGGCCCCCGCTACCCCTGGCAGCAGCCCCGGCCGGTGGTGCCGGTGGAGCCCGCGGAGCGGCTGGTGCCGGAGCGGGACGTACTGGCCTGGTTCGAGCCGGGACAGGACCGGCAGCGGGCCGAGCGCACGCTCGCGCGGCTGCGGGAGCGGGCCCTGCTCCTTCCCGCCCCTCGGGGCCGACTGGCCCTGCCGCCGCTGCTGCACGTCCGGGCCGCCGGGTTCGACGGGTACGGCCGGACCGCCGCCCGGCTGCTGACCGCCGCCTACAACGCCCCCGAGGTCAAGCGGATCGCCGCCACGCTCGTCGGAGAGGGTGCGGCGCGGACCCGCGACCAGGCCCAGGAGCTGATCACCGCGGTACTCGCCGACCCCGCCCGGGTCCGGGACCTGGTGGCGGGGGCCCCCGCGCGCGCCCGGGAACTGCTGGACCATCTGGTGCCCGGCCCGCCACTGCTGCGCACCCACTGCTTCGTCAGCCGGTACGGGGAGCAGTACGGCGGACCCGATTCCAAGTACGTCTTCCGGCAGGGCGGCAGCGGCGACGAGGGCACCGACTGGCTGGCCGCGCGCGGGCTGCTGGTCCCCGTCGGGCTCGACCTCGTGGAACTCCCGTACGAGGTCTCACGCGCGCTTCGCGGTGAGCAAGCGCTGCCCAGCCCCCGCCTGGAGCCCGAGCCGTTCACCGCTACCACCGCCCCCCTGCCCCCCGGCTGGGAGGACGAGGGAGCCGCGGCCGCCGCGGCGGCGGCCTGGCGCGCCGAACTGGTCCTGCGGGCGCTGGCCGCGCAGCCCGTCACGATCCGGAAGGCGGGCGGGATCGCCGTACGGGACACCCGGCGGCTGGCCAGGGCGGCCGGTGCGGACGAGGCGGACACCCGGCTGTGGCTCGACCTCGCCGCGAACGCGGGGCTCGCCGCACCCCAGAACGACGAACCCGCCCCCGCCGCCGCCGGCCGCCGGGCACACGCCAAGGCCCCGAAGCCCCCTGCCCGCCTGCTGCCCAGCCACTGCTACGACGCCTGGGCCGCCGCCCCGGCCGCGGGCAAGCTGCTGCCGCTGCTGGCCGCCTGGGCCGTGGTCCCCGAGGTCCTCACCCACTGGCCCGACCCCGACGAACCCCCGGTCGCGCTCATCAGCCCGCAGGACGAGGAGGCGGTGACCCTGCGGACCGGGCTGCTGCAAGCCCTCGCCACCCTCCCCGCCGGACACGGTCTGACGGGGGACGCTCTCGGCTACGCCGAACTCCTCGACCGTGCCGCCTGGTTCCGGCCCGCCCTGCGCGGCCACCTGGCCGTGGACGACACCGGGGCACCGACCGGGCTGGACGGACTCGTCGACCGCCTGGAGGCCACTCTGAAGGAGGCGGTCCTGCTCGGCGTCGTCGCCCACGGTGCCCTCACCCCCGTCGGCCGTGCCCTCTGCCGGCTGCTGGAGGCGGGCGCCGCCCACCACTACCCGGCCGTACCAGGCGCCGCCGCCGACCCGGCCGCCACCGGCGCGGACGGCCTGGGCGAGGACCTGTCCGCCCGCCCCGCGCTGGCGGCAGCGGTCACCGCACTGCGCGACGCCCTCCACGCCGCCCTGCCCGCACCCAGGACCACCGCCCGCTTCCAGAGCGACCTGACCGCCACCGTCACCGGAGCCCCCGCCCCCGCCCTCGCCGACCTGCTCTCCGCCGTCGGCGACATCGAGTCCGAAGGGCACGCGGTGGTCTGGCGCATCACCGCGGCCTCCCTGCGCCGCGCCCTGGACGCCGGCTGGAACGCCGACGAGCTCGTCGACCGCCTCACCGCCGCCTGCGAAGGCGGCACCCAGCTTCCGCAGCCCCTCACCTACACGATCAAGGACACCGCGCGCACCCACGGCCGGCTCAAGGTCGTCCGCTCGGCCTGCTGCATCCGCTCGGACGACCCCGGCCTGATCGCCGAGGTGGCCCAGGCGCGCGGCCTGGCCAAGCTCCGCCTGCGCCGTATCGCCCCCACCGTCCTGATCTCCACGGCCCCTCCCGAGGAGACCCTGACCGCCCTGCGCACCGCCGGCTACGCCCCCACCCAGGAGGCCGAAACCGGCACGACCGTCCTCGACCGCGCCGCCACCCACCGCGCCCCGAGCCTCCTCCCGACCCTGGACGAGGCCCACCCGCCCTACGGCGAACCGACCCGCGGCATCCCGTCCAGCGCTCGCACCCTGGCCGCCGCGCTCACGGCGGCTCGGTGATGCGGCCACTGGGCTCCGTCGGGCCGGCGGCCGCGTGCGCATCCTGGTCCGGGACGCGCGTGCTGGACCTGTCGCGTTGAACAACCGTTCCTGCGCTTGTTGTCAGGGTGATCTCTTCCGATTCGTGCACCAGGGGGAGGGCTTCGGTGACGTTCGAAGAGGAATGGGCAGCCGTTCAACCGGTCGGTCAAGCAGGTGGCACCTGACCGCGGATCCGGCAAGCACGGTGTGGAGGGAGCCGGATGGGACGACTGGCTCACCCGCTCGAAGATGCAGCTGCTCGTCGTCGGTGCTGACGGGGGCGATCGGCCTGGCCCGGGATGGCGGAGGGGATGTCGGCCGATGAACCACCCTCCTGCGGATCCGTCCGGGACGGGGAAGCGAAAGCCCTGGCAGCGGCGCCTCGCCATCGGCGCCTGGGTCTTCTCGGGCTTGTGCGTCTTCGGCGTCCTCGGGATGGTCCTGTCGGTGATGTACGACGTGCGACAGCCGGCCGAGCGTGAGGGGCGGCCGTGCTGCTGGGAGGAGAACGCCACGCCCGAGTGGGTGGCAAAGACCATGGGCTTCCAGGTACCGGAGACAGCCACCGACCGGAGGGCCGGGCTCCACACCAACGTGCAATACGACGTCGCGCTGCTCGCCTTCACCGTGACGACCGCGGAGGCGGACCGGTTCCTCAAGCCGCTGCAGCCGGAGGGCACGCAGTTCGTCCGCAACACCCATCCCGAGGAGCCGGGGTATACCCGTAGCGACGGGTTCGGTCACCTGGGCCTGCCTGAGCCCGAGACTTTTGTCGACGGCATGCGCATCGGCGGCTTCTGCCGCGGTGACAGCAGGAGGCCCGAAGGCCGGGCCGTCCAATTCTGTACGAACATCTACGCACACGAGTTCCAGCCGGGCACCACCCGCATCTACCTCCGGGCCGGCAGCGACACGCCCATCGAGAAGCCGCCGGCCTGACCGAGGGGCCGCAGGCCCGAGCCGGCCTCACCACGTACCGCCACCGTGACCCCGGTCGCAGGTCTATCGCGACCCGTGCGTAACAACGACAAAGACCTGGACTCAGTGGGACTGGGTCCAGGTCTTCATGCTTGGCACTCGTGCGGGTCAGCGGGTGTTTCACGCTGGTCCGGCTGGAGTGCCCCCGGCAGGATTCGAACCTGCGCACACGGCTCCGGAGGCCGTTGCTCTATCCCCTGAGCTACGGGGGCGTGTCGTTCGCGTTGCGGCGACGGGTTGAACACTACCAGCTTCCGTGGGGTGATCAGGAACCGTTTTGGGCGCGGGGAGGGAGGTCGGTCGCCCGGAGGGGGTGGAAGTGGCAAAAACCCGGACGCGGGGGCTTAGGGCAACCTACTCTCGAGTTGTGCCAGGCGCCTCGGGCCGGGTGCTTGTTGTCGACGACAACAAGGTCATCCGGCAGCTGATCAAGGTCAATCTCGAGCTGGAGGGCTTCGAGGTCGTGACCGCGAACGATGGTGCCGAGTGCCTGGACGTCGTCCACCGCGTGTGCCCCGACGCGATCACCCTTGATGTGGTCATGCCCCGGCTGGACGGGTTCGGGGCCGCCGCGCAGCTGCGGGCCGATCCGCGGACGCGGCACGTGCCCGTCGCCATCGTCAGCGCCTGTACGCAGCACGAGGTCGAGGCCGGGATCGCCGCCGGGGTGGACGCCTTCCTCGCCAAGCCCTTCGAACCCGCCGAGCTGGTGAGGGTCGTACGGCGGCTCGTCGAGCGGAAGGACCGGCGGGAGAGGAAGGGCGCGCCCGCCGGGAGAGGGGCCTAGACACCCCCGCTGTTCACATGGCGAAACCCGATGCATGGGGGAGGGGCTTCTCCCCTAGGCTGGGTTCCGTGATCCCCGCCGACCTCTCTCGTGCCGTCGTACGTGCCGTACGCCGTGCCGTGGAGGCCGGGGAACTGGGCGGGCCCGCCCCCGCGCGGGTGGTCGTCGAGCGGACCCGGCCCGGTGGGGTGGGGGAGTACGCAACCCCCGTCGCCCTGGGGATGGGGAAGGCCGGCCGGCGCAGCCCCGCCGACACCGCGCGCGTGCTGGCCGGGGTGCTCGCCCTGGAGTCCGGCATCGAGGCCGTCGAAGTCACCGGGCCCGGGTTCCTGAACTTCACCCTCGCCCCCCTGTCCGCCGCCCGCCTCGTACGGGACGTGCGCGAGCGCGCGGACCGGTACGGGTGCGTCCCCCTCGCCCCGCGGCCCGCGGCCGGAACGCGCGAGGAGGTCGTGCGCGCGGCCGTCGCCCGGATCCGGGAGAGCCAGGGCTTCGACGACGACGCCCGCCAGGGCAACGCGCCCCACGACCCCGCCGAACCGCGCGTCGCGCCCGTGGCCCGGAGGGACGGGGACGTGCGGGCACGGTACGGGGACGGCGCCGCCGTCTGGGCCATGCTCGCCGTGCCGGCCCGTGAGACGCCCGTCTTCGGCGACGCGCTGCTGGTGCAGGCCGAGGAGAACGAGGCCTTCCGCGTGCGCTACGCCCACTCCCGGGCGCGGGCGCTCACGCGCAACGCCGAGCGCCTCGGGTTCCGCGCCGAGCCCGGGGACGTCGACGCCCCGGCCCTGCTGCGCGCCCTCGCCGACCACGCCCTCGCCCTCGAAGCCGCCGCGCACCACCGGGCGCCCGAGCGGCTGGTGCGGCACCTCGTCTCCGTGGCCGACGCGCTGCTCGACTTCCAGCACCAGGTCCTGCCGCTCGGGGACGAGAAACCCTCGGCCGCCCACCGCGCCCGGCTGGCTCTTGCCGAAGCCGCCGGGGCGGTGCTGGCCGGCGGCCTCGCCCTCCTCGGCATAGACGCCCCAGATTTCTTGTGACCCCCGAAGAGAGATTCCGATGAGCCGTTCCGCGCACCCCGCCGGGCCCCGCCACGCCGACGTCCTGCCCGAGGGCCACCACGCCCCGCCGCCCGCCGACCTGAACGCCCTGGACGAGAAGGTCTGGTCGCGGACCGTCACGCGGAACGAGGACGGGGTCGTGACCGTCGGCGGCATCGAAGTGACCAGGCTCGCCGAGGAGTTCGGGACCCCGGGCTACTTCCTCGACGAGGAGGACTTCCGGGCCCGCTGCCGGGCCTGGGCCCACGCCTTCGGCAAGGACGCCGACGTGTTCTACGCGGGCAAGGCGTTCCTCTCCAAGGCCGTCGTGAAGTGGCTGAAGGAGGAGGGGCTCAACCTCGACGTCTGCTCCGGCGGGGAACTGACCACCGCCCTCGCCGCCGGGATGCCCGCCGAGCGGATCGCCTTCCACGGGAACAACAAGTCCGAGTCGGAGATCCGGCGGGCCGTCGGCGCCGGCGTCGGGCGGATCGTGCTCGACTCCTTCCAGGAGATCGCCCGCGTCGCGCACATCGCCGATGAGCTGGGCGTACGCCAGCCCGTGCAGATCCGGGTGACGGTGGGCGTGGAAGCGCACACCCACGAGTTCATCGCGACCGCGCACGAGGACCAGAAGTTCGGCATCGCCGTCGCCGACGGGTCCGCCGCCGAGGCCGTGCGGCGGGCGCTCGGGCACGACAGCCTGGAGCTGCTCGGCGTCCACTCCCACATCGGCTCGCAGATCTTCGACATGGCCGGCTTCGAGGTGTCCGCCAAGCGGGTGGTCCGGCTGCTGGCCGCCGTACGCGACGAGCACGGCGTCGAGCTCCCCGAGATCGACCTCGGCGGCGGCCTCGGCATCGCCTACACCTCGGCCGACGACCCGCGCGAGCCGCACGAGATCGCCAAGGCGCTCACCGAGATCGTGGCGCGGGAGTGCGAGAGCGCGGGGCTGAAGGCCCCGCGGATCTCCGTCGAGCCCGGCCGCGCCATCGTCGGCCCCACCGCCTTCACCCTCTACGAGGTCGGCACGATCAAGCCGCTGGAGGGCCTGCGCACGTACGTCTCCGTCGACGGCGGCATGTCCGACAACATCCGGACGGCCCTGTACGACGCCGAGTACGCCGTCACCCTCGTCTCCCGCGTCTCCGACGCCGAGCCCATGCTCGTCCGCGTCGTCGGCAAGCACTGCGAGAGCGGCGACATCGTCGTGCGGGACGCCTTCCTGCCCGCCGACCTGGCCCCCGGCGACCTGATCGCCGTGCCCGCCACCGGGGCGTACTGCCGCTCCATGGCCAGCAACTACAACCACGCCCTCCGCCCGCCCGTCGTCGCCGTGCGCGACGGGGCCGCGCGGGTGATCGTCCGGCGTGAGACGGAGGAAGATCTCCTGTCCCTCGACCTCGGGTGATTCCCATATTTTTGGGACGGGCCGTCCGGTCCCGAAAATAGACGTCTCACTCAATGGACCGAGGATGGAAACTTCTGTCCATTGAGTGAGACTGGTTCATACCTGGCGCGCAACCCGCGCGCCGGGAGCGAAGAAAGATCGAAAGGCGTAGGTCGAATGATGCGTACGCGTCCGCTGAAGGTGGCGCTGCTGGGCTGTGGAGTGGTCGGCTCAGAGGTGGCGCGCATCATGACGACGCACGCCGACGATCTGACGGCCAGGATCGGCGCGCCCGTCGAGCTCGCCGGCGTCGCCGTGCGCCGTCCCTCCAAGGTGCGCGAGGGCATCGACCCCGCGCTCGTCACCACCGACGCCACCGCGCTGCTCAAACGGGGCGACATCGACGTGGCCATCGAGGTCATCGGCGGGATCGAGCCCGCCCGCACCCTGATCACCACCGCCTTCGAGAACGGCATCTCCGTCGTCTCCGCCAACAAGGCGCTGCTCGCCCAGGACGGTGCCGCGCTGCACGCCGCCGCCGAGACGCACGGGCTGGACCTGTACTACGAGGCCGCCGTCGCCGGCGCCATCCCGCTGGTCCGCCCGATGCGCGAGTCCCTGGCCGGCGACAAGATCAACCGGGTGATGGGCATCGTCAACGGCACGACGAACTTCATCCTCGACAAGATGGACTCCACCGGCGCCGGCTACCAGGAGGCGCTCGACGAGGCCACCGCCCTGGGCTACGCCGAGGCCGACCCGACCGCCGACGTCGAGGGCTACGACGCCGCCGCCAAGGCCGCGATCCTGGCGGGCATCGCCTTCCACACCCGCGTCCGCCTCGACGACGTGTACCGCGAGGGCATGACCGAGGTCAGCGCCGCGGACTTCGCCTCCGCCAAGCGGATGGGCTGCACCATCAAGCTCCTCGCCATCCTGGAGCGCGCCGCGGACGGCGAGTCCGTCACGGCCCGCGTCCACCCGGCGATGATCCCGCTCAGCCACCCGCTCGCCTCCGTCCGCGAGGCGTACAACGCCGTCTTCGTCGAGGCGGAGGCCGCCGGGCGGCTCATGTTCTACGGCCCCGGCGCGGGCGGCTCGCCGACCGCGTCCGCGGTCCTCGGCGACCTCGTCGCCGTCTGCCGCAACAAGCTCGCCGAGGCAACGGGGCCCGGCGAGTCGGCGTACACCCAGCTGCCCGTCAGCCCGATGGGGGACGTCGTCACCCGCTACCACATCAGCCTCGATGTGGCGGACAAGCCGGGCGTCCTCGCCCAGGTGGCGACCACCTTCGCGGAGCACGGAGTGTCGATCGACACCGTCAGGCAGCAGGGCAAGGACGGTGAGGCCTCCCTCGTCGTCGTCACCCACCGCGCACCCGACGCCGCCCTCTCCGGGACCGTCGAGGCGCTGCGGAAGCTGGACACCGTGCGCGGTGTCGCCAGCATCATGCGTGTTGAAGGGGAGTAAGGACCCATGAGCAGCAATCGCACCCACCAGTGGCGCGGCATCATCGAGGAGTACCGGGACCGCCTGCCGGTCACGGACACGACTCCCGTGGTCACGCTCCGCGAGGGTGGTACTCCCCTCGTCCCCGCCCAGGTGCTCTCCGAGCGCACCGGCTGTGAGGTGCACCTCAAGGTCGAGGGCGCGAACCCCACCGGGTCCTTCAAGGACCGCGGCATGACCATGGCCATCACCAAGGCCAAGGAGGACGGCGCCAAGGCCGTCATCTGCGCCTCCACGGGCAACACCTCCGCCTCCGCCGCCGCGTACGCGGTGCGTGCCGGGATGGTGTCCGCGGTGCTCGTGCCGCGGGGCAAGATCGCGCTCGGCAAGATGGGCCAGGCCCTCGTGCACGGCGCGAAGATCCTGCAGGTTGACGGCAACTTCGACGACTGCCTCGACCTGGCCCGCGCGCTGTCCGACAACTACCCGGTGGCGCTGGTCAATTCCGTCAACCCGGTGCGCATCGAGGGTCAGAAGACGGCCGCGTTCGAGATCGTCGACGCGCTCGGCGACGCCCCCGACGTCCACGTGCTGCCCGTCGGCAACGCCGGCAACATCACCGCGTACTGGAAGGGCTTCAAGGAGTACAAGGCCGACGGCCTGGCCTCCCGTACGCCCCGTGTGTGGGGTTTCCAGGCCTCCGGTTCGGCGCCGATCGTGCGCGGCGAGGTCGTCAAGGAGCCGCACACCATCGCCACCGCGATCCGTATCGGCAACCCGGCTTCCTGGGAGTACGCGCTGGCCGCGAAGGAGGAGTCGGGCGGCTTCATCGACGAGGTGACGGACCGCCAGATCCTGGCCGCGTACCGCCTGTTGGCCTCTCAGGAGGGCGTCTTCGTCGAGCCCGCCTCGGCCGCGTCCGTGGCCGGTCTGCTCAAGGCCGCCGAGCTGGGTCTGGTCGACCCGGGCCAGAAGATCGTGTGCACCGTCACCGGCAACGGCCTGAAGGACCCCGACTGGGCGGTCGCCGGCGCTCCGCAGCCCGTCACCGTTCCGGTGGACGCCGAGGCCGCGGCCGTCCGCCTCGGCCTGGTCTGACCCCGGGTCCGACCAGGGAACCCCCCTGGGCCGCGCCGCAGCGGCCCGTGACCCCGTTGCCGGATTCCGGAAGGCTTCCGGAATCCGGCAACCCCGGTCCACCGACACGCATCGTGCGCCTCCTGTGCGCCCTATGTCGCGGGGGAACCTTCCTTCGATACGCTGTACTTACATCCGCCACCGTGCATATGACCGCGGTGCTGCCCCGAGGGCCTTCGGGTGTCGTACGTTCTCCAGTACATTTCGCAGCGAAGATCCCGCACAGCCCGCCGGATCCCGCACAGTCACAAGGAGTGTCATCGACCGATGGCAGGTCCAGCGTTCCGCGCCGCCGCCGTACGGGTGCGCGTCCCCGCCAGCAGTGCCAACCTCGGCCCCGGCTTCGATGCCCTCGGCCTGGCCCTGGGGCTCTACGACGACGTGGTCGTCCGCGTCGCCGACTCCGGCCTGAACATCGACATCGCGGGTGAGGGCGCCGACACCCTCCCGCGTGACGAGAGCCACCTCCTCGTACGCTCCATGCGCACCGCCTTCGACCTGCTGGGCGGACAGCCGCGCGGCCTGGAGGTCGTCTGCGCCAACCGCATCCCGCACGGGCGGGGCCTGGGCTCCTCCTCCGCCGCGATCTGCGCCGGCATCGTCGCCGCGCGCGCCGTGACCATAGGCGGCGAGGCCAAGCTCGACGACGTGGCGCTGCTGGAGCTCGCCACCGAGATCGAGGGCCACCCGGACAACGTGGCCGCCTGTCTGCTCGGCGGTTTCACCCTCGCCTGGATGGAGGGCGGCAGTGCCAAGGCGATCCGTATGGACCCCGCCGATTCCATCGTTCCGGTGGTCTTCGTCCCGTCGAAGCCGGTCCTGACCGAGACCGCCCGCGGCCTGCTGCCGCGCTCCGTGCCGCACGTGGACGCCGCCGTGAACGCGGGGCGCGCGGGCCTGCTCGTGGAGGCCATGACCAGGCGTCCCGAGTTCCTGCTGCCCGCCACCGAGGACCGGCTGCACCAGGAGTACCGCGCCCCGGCGATGCCGGAGAGCGTGGCGCTCGTCAACCGGCTGCGGGCGGACGGCATCCCCGCGGTCATCTCCGGCGCGGGCCCCACGGTCCTCGCGCTGGTCGACAACGACGCGGCCGACAAGGTCGCGCAGCTCGCGGGCGAGGGGTGGGCCGCGAACCGGCTCGCCCTCGACGCCGCGGGTGCGAGCGTCCTTCCGCTGGGCGCCCAGGGCGGTCAGCCCGTGTCCTAGGGACGGGCCCGCCGGGGCGGGCGGCCGGGCAGGCCGTCCGCCCGCGGAAGGGCGATTGCCGGTGATTGAGAGGGGGAATGTCTGTTGGATCCGGTAGTGTTAATCTCAAGTACGCAACCGAAGCCGCCATGGCTCGGTGCTCAGTGTCCCCATCCGGGACCACCTTTCTTCCGGGAGCCTCCCCGACTGCTTTGATCGCTTCCAGCAGTTTCGGGCACGCTCCGGAATCGGCGTGACATTCCCACGCTTCCAGCTCGGGGGCTTCTCGCCGGAACCCATGCACGTTTCTCTCCGCCGTATCTCTACCGGCGGACCACCGCCCCGGCACCGTCCACACACCTAGGACTGCTGCCGGACAGCACAACCGGTCGCCGAGCCAGACAGGCCGACGTCCGCTCCAGGGAAGGACCCTTCGTGAGCGACACCACCGATCTGATGGGCGCTGCCGACACCAACGTCGACACCAGTGCCCCCGCCGCGGGCGCCGCAGCTGCCACTGCCACCCGGCGCCGCCGCTCCGGCACCGGCCTTGAGGGCATGGTCCTGGCCGAGCTGCAGCAGGTCGCGTCGGGCCTCGGAATCAGGGGCACCGCGCGCATGCGCAAGAGCCAGCTGATCGAGGTCATCAAGGAGGCGCAGGGCGGCAGTGCCCCCAAGGCCGCGGCCCCCGCCGCCGAGGCCGCCGAGGCCAAGCCGAAGCGCCGCGCCACCAGCAAGGCCCGCACGGGTGAGGCGGCCGCCGCCGCGCCCGCCGAGAAGCCCGCCGCACAGGCCCAGATCGAGATCCCGGGCCAGCCGGCCGGGGGCGCCTCCGAGGACGCCCCGGTCGGCGAGCGCCGCCGCCGCCGCGCCACCGCCCCCACGGGCAGCCCCGAGTCCTCGGCGCCCGCCGTCGTGCAGGTCGAGCAGAAGACCGAGGCCCCCGCGGCCGCGCCGCAGGCCGAGGTCAAGGCGGAGCCGGCGGCCGCCGCCGTGTCCGCCCAGGGCCAGGCGCCGGCGCAGGAGGCCGGCGAGGGCCGCAGCCGCCGTGACCGCCGTGACCGCGGCGAGCGCGGGGAGCGCGGGGAGCGCGGGGAGCGCGGCGAGCGCGGTGACCGTCAGGGCCGCCGCGACCGCGGTGCCAAGGCCGACGAGCAGGGCCAGCAGGGCGCCGGCCAGGGCCAGCAGCAGGGCGGCCGCCAGGACCGGGCCGACCGCCAGGACCGCGCCGACCGCCAGGACCGTCAGCAGCAGGGTGGCGGCCGGGGCCAGCAGGGCCGTCAGGACAACGGTCCGCAGGACGACTTCGAGGGTGAGGACGGCCGTCGCGGCCGTCGCGGCCGCTACCGCGACCGCCGTGGCCGCCGTGGCCGCGACGAGTTCGCCCCGGGCGAGCCGCAGGTCGCCGACGACGACGTCCTGATCCCCGTCGCGGGCATCCTCGACATCCTCGACAACTACGCGTTCATCCGGACCTCCGGCTACCTGCCCGGCCCGAACGACGTGTACGTCTCCCTCGCCCAGGTCCGCAAGGCCGGCCTGCGCAAGGGCGACCACACCACCGGCGCCGTGCGCCAGCCCAAGGACGGCGAGCGCCGCGAGAAGTTCAACGCCCTCGTGCGCCTGGACTCCGTCAACGGCATGGCGCCCGAATCGGGCCGCGGCCGCCCGGAGTTCCAGAAGCTGACCCCGCTCTACCCGCAGGACCGGCTCCGTCTGGAGACCGACCCGGGCGTGCTGACCACCCGCATCATCGACCTCGTGTCGCCGATCGGCAAGGGCCAGCGAGGCCTGATCGTGGCCCCGCCGAAGACCGGCAAGACCATGATCATGCAGGCGATCGCCAACGCGATCACCACCAACAACCCCGAGTGCCACCTGATGGTCGTCCTGGTCGACGAGCGTCCGGAAGAGGTCACCGACATGCAGCGGTCGGTCAAGGGCGAGGTCATCTCCTCGACCTTCGACCGCCCGGCCGAGGACCACACCACCGTCGCCGAGCTGGCCATCGAGCGCGCCAAGCGTCTCGTGGAGCTGGGCCACGACGTGGTCGTCCTGCTGGACTCCATCACCCGTCTGGGCCGCGCGTACAACCTCGCGGCGCCCGCCTCCGGCCGCATCCTGTCCGGTGGTGTCGACTCGACCGCGCTGTACCCGCCGAAGCGCTTCTTCGGTGCCGCGCGCAACATCGAGGACGGCGGCTCGCTGACCATCCTGGCCACCGCGCTGGTCGACACCGGCTCGCGCATGGACGAGGTGATCTTCGAGGAGTTCAAGGGCACCGGCAACATGGAGCTCAAGCTCGACCGCAAGCTCGCCGACAAGCGCATCTTCCCGGCCGTCGACGTCGACCCGTCGGGTACGCGCAAGGAGGAGATCCTCCTCAACAGCGAGGAGCTCGCCATCGTCTGGAAGCTGCGCCGGGTGCTGCACGCGCTCGACTCGCAGCAGGCGATCGAGCTGCTGCTCGACAAGATGAAGCAGACGAAGTCGAACGCCGAGTTCCTGATGCAGATCGCCAAGACCACCCCGGCGGGCAAGAACGACGACTGACCCCGCCGGTCGGTCCGCACGTGAGCGCAGGCGCCCCCACCGCACCGCGGTGGGGGCGCCCGCGTATGTGCGACCTTCGCCACACCGGAAGCCCCGCGGGGCGCCGTACGGGCCCTCACGAGCCCCGGACGGGCACCCCGGGTGTGCGGGCCGTCACGCGGCGTGCCCGACCCGGAAGGGGCGTGCGGAGCGGCCTCCGCGCCGTGGAACCCTGGAATGCGCTAGTCCGTCTGTGTGAGAGAACAGCGGGCACCGGAGCCAGGACCGAGGAGAGCATGAGCGAGGACAGCAGGGGGAGCGGTCGCGGTCGCGGTGCCGAGGGCAGGCGCCGGCGCAGAGCGCAGCCGCAGCGCCGCAAGGGCCTCAGGGTCGCCGCCTGGACCGCCGCCGGCGTGGTCCTGCTGGGCGGCGGCGGCCTCGGCTGGTTCTACTTCAAGCTCAACGGCAACCTGCACAGCGTCGACATCGACTCGGCCCTCGGCAAGGACCGCCCGGCCAACGTCGACAACGGCTCGATGGACATCCTCGTCCTCGGCTCCGACTCCCGCAGCGGCGCCAACAGCGAGTACGGCCAGGACGACGGCGGCTCCGCCCGCTCCGACACCGCGATGATCGTGCACCTCTACGAGGGCCACCAGAAGGCCAGCGTCGTCTCCATCCCCCGCGACACCATGGTCCCGCGCCCCGCCTGCGCCACCGGCAAGGGCAAGACCGACCCCGGCCGGCGCAAGGCCCAGTTCAACGAGGCCTACACCGTCGGCGGACCCGCCTGCGCGGTGAAGACCGTGGAGCAGCTGTCGGGGATCCGCATGGACCACTACATGGAAGTCGACTTCACCGGCTTCAAGAAGATCATCGACAACCTCGGCGGGGTCCAGCTCACGACCACCAAGCCGATCAAGGACGACGGCAGCCACCTCGACCTGCCGCCCGGCCCGCACAAGCTCAACGGCGAGCAGTCCCTGGGCCTCGTGCGCACCCGCAAGAGCGTCGGCGACGGCAGCGACCTGGGCCGAATACAGCTCCAGCAGGCCTTCATCAAGGCGCTGATCAAGCAGGTCAAGGGGATCGGGGTGTTCGACAACCCCAAGAAGCTGTTCGGTCTCGCCGACTCCGCCACCAAGGCGCTCACCACCGACAAGGCGCTCGGCGACGTGAAGTCCCTCATGGGCTTCGCCCAGAGCCTCCAGGGCATCAGCGCCGAGAACATGCACATGATCACCCTGCCGGTGGGCCCGGACCCGGCCGACAGCGACCGCGTGGTGCCGCTCGTCAAGGAGTCCAAGATGGTCTGGGACTCCCTCCTCGCCGACCAGCCGATCCCCGCCCAGGCCACGGAGAAGTCGGCCGGGGACAAGAGCGCGGCGGGCTCGATCGTCCAGTAGCGGCACGGGGGCCGGCGGGCAGGAATAGATACCGGCCCCGCCCCGTTGAGGGGACTGTTCTCAGAATTTTGACAGGCGGCCCGGTCCTGGCAGACTGGTCTGTCGGCCCCGGTTCACGCAGTGCGCAATTCGGCTCCTGCGACCCGGCGCCCTCCCGAATCTAGGAGACACCTTGAAGCGCGATGTTCACCCCGAGTACGTCGAGACCCAGGTCAGCTGCACCTGTGGCGCGTCGTTCACCACCCGCAGCACCCTGACCGAGGGCACCATCCGTGCCGAGGTCTGCTCCGAGTGCCACCCGTTCTACACGGGCAAGCAGAAGATCCTCGACACCGGTGGCCGTGTGGCCCGCTTCGAGGCCCGCTTCGGCAAGGGTGCGGCCAAGAAGTAGCGCGACCCAGGCGCCGGTCAACGGCCGCCCCCTGATCACGCGGGGGCGGCCGGACCGGCGCCTTTGTCGTCGTTCAGCCAGCCCAGCCCATTTTTGATTTTTTCACCACAGGAGCATCCGATGTTCGAGGCGGTCGAGGAACTGGTCGGCGAGCACGCCGATCTTGAGAAGAAGCTCGCCGACCCTTCGGTCCACTCCGATCAGGCGAACGCGCGCAAGCTGAACAAGCGCTACGCGGAGCTGACCCCGATCGTCGCGACCTTCCGTGCGTGGAAGCAGTCGGCCGAGGACATCGAGACGGCCAAGGAGCTGGCGGCCGACGACCCCGACTTCGCCGCCGAGGTCAAGGAAATGAGCGCGCAGCGCGAGGAGCTCACCGAGAAGCTCCGCCTGCTGCTCGTCCCGCGCGACCCCAGCGACGACAAGGACGTGCTGCTGGAGATCAAGGCGGGCGCCGGCGGCGACGAGTCCGCCCTGTTCGCCGGTGACCTGCTGCGCATGTACCTGCGCTACGCCGAGCGCGTGGGCTGGAAGACCGAGATCATCGACTCCACCGAGTCCGAGCTGGGCGGCTACAAGGACGTCCAGGTCTCCGTCCGCACCAAGGGCGGCAACGGCGCCACCGAGCCCGGCCAAGGCGTGTGGGCCCGGATGAAGTACGAGGGCGGCGTCCACCGCGTCCAGCGCGTCCCGGCCACCGAGTCCCAGGGCCGCATCCACACCTCCGCCGCCGGCGTGCTCGTCACCCCGGAGGCCGAGGAGGTCGAGGTCGAGATCAACCCGAACGACCTCCGCATCGACGTGTACCGCTCCTCCGGCCCCGGCGGCCAGTCCGTCAACACCACCGACTCGGCCGTGCGCATCACGCACCTCCCGACCGGTGTGGTCGCCTCCTGCCAGAACGAGAAGAGCCAGCTCCAGAACAAGGAGCAGGCCATGCGCATCCTGCGCTCGCGCCTGCTGGCCGCCGCCCAGGAAGCCGCCGAGCAGGAGGCCTCCGACGTGCGCCGCAGCCAGGTGCGCACCGTGGACCGTTCCGAGAAGATCCGTACGTACAACTTCCCGGAAAACCGGATCTCGGACCACCGCACCGGTTTCAAGGCGTACAACTTGGACCAGGTGCTCGACGGCGACCTCGACTCGGTCATCCAGGCCTGCGTCGACACCGACTCCGCGGCGAAGCTCGCGGCCGCGCACTGACGAACCCCGCACCACCCCCCCGTACGACAGCAGCCCGGAGGACCAGCGTGAATTTGCTGCTTGCCGAGGTGGCCCAGGCCACCCAGCGGCTGGCCGCCGCCGGCGTGCCCTCACCGCGTTTCGACGCGGAGGAGCTCGCGGCCTTCGTGCACGGCGTCAAGCGGGGGGAACTGCACCACGTCAAGGACGCCGACTTCGACGCCCGCTACTGGGAGGCCGTCGCCCGCCGTGAGGCGCGCGAGCCGCTCCAGCACATCACCGGCCGGGCCTTCTTCCGCTACCTGGAGCTCCAGGTTGGCCCCGGGGTGTTCGTGCCCCGGCCCGAGACCGAGTCGGTCGTGGACTGGGCCATACACGCCGTCCGGGCCATGGACGTGGTCGAGCCGCTGATCGTGGACCTGTGCACCGGCTCCGGCGCGATCGCGCTCGCCATGGCGCAGGAGGTGCCGCGCTCGCGCGTGCACGCCGTGGAGCTGTCCGAGGACGCCCTGCGGTGGACCCGCAAGAACGCCGAAGGCTCCCGGGTCACCGTCCACCAGGGCGACGCCCTGACCGCGCTGCCCGAGCTGGACGGCCAGGTCGACCTCGTCATCTCCAACCCGCCGTACATCCCGCTCACCGAGTGGGAGTACGTGGCCCCCGAGGCCCGCGACCACGACCCCGAGATGGCGCTGTTCTCCGGCGAGGACGGCCTCGACACCATCCGCGGGATCGAGCGCACCGCCCACCGCCTGCTGCGGCCCGGCGGCATCGTCGTGATCGAGCACGCCGACACCCAGGGCGGCCAGGTGCCGTGGATCTTCGCCGACGAGCGGGGCTGGGCCGACGCCGCCGACCACCCCGACCTGAACAACCGCCCGCGCTTCGCGACCGCCCGCAAGGCCATGCCGTGACGCCCGCGACCCCGATGACCGACGACACCACCCCGCTGCACGAGGAGGCCCGCTGATGGCCCGGCGATACGACTGCAACGACGCGACGGACCGCAAGACGGGCCTGCGCGAAGCGGCCTCCGCAGTGCGCCGTGGCGAGCTCGTCGTGCTGCCCACCGACACCCTCTACGGGATCGGCGCGGACGCCTTCAGCGCCGAGGCCGTCGGCGACCTGCTGGCCGCCAAGGGCCGCGGCCGGAACATGCCCACCCCGGTGCTCATCGGCTCCCCGAACACCCTGCACGGCCTCGTCACGGACTTCTCCGAGCAGGCGTGGGAGCTCGTCGACGCCTTCTGGCCGGGCGGGCTCACGCTCGTCGCCAAGCACCAGCCGTCGCTGGCCTGGGACCTGGGGGAGACCCGCGGGACCGTGGCCGTGCGCATGCCGCTGCACCCCGTCGCGATCGAGCTGCTGACCGAGGTCGGCCCGATGGCGGTGTCCTCGGCGAACCTGTCCGGGCACCCGGCGCCGGAGGACTGCGACGCGGCGCGCGCCATGCTGGGCGACTCCGTGTCCGTGTACCTGGACGGCGGGCCGACCCCGAGCACCCTGCCGTCGTCGATCGTCGACGTCACCGGGAAGGTTCCCGTGCTGCTGCGTGAGGGCGCGCTGACCGCCGAGCAGCTGCGGGAGGTCGTACCCGACCTTGAGGTCGCTCCGTGAGCCCTCAGGGGCGTGGCATAGCCAAGGGAGACACCTTCCGCATACTCCACGTCAGCACCGGGAACGTGTGCCGCTCGCCCATCACCGAGCGGCTGACGCGGCACGCGCTCGCGCACCGGCTGGGCGTGCTGGGGCTGGCGCCGGGCGGCCTGATCGTGGAGAGCGCGGGCACCTGGGGCCACGAGGGCGCGCCGATGGAGGCCAACGCGGCGGCCGTACTGGCGGACTTCGGGGCCGACGCCTCGGGGTTCACCGGGCGGGAGCTGCTCGACGAGCACGTCATACGGGCCGACCTGGTGCTGACCGCCACCCGGGACCACCGGGCGCAGGTCATCTCCATGGGGCACTCGGCGGGACTGCGGACCTTCACGCTGAAGGAGTTCACGCGGCTGGTGCGGGCCATAGACCCGGCGACCCTGCCGCCGCTGGACGACGGCATGGCGGAACGGGCGCGAGCCCTGGTGCGGGCCGCCGCGGCCCTCCGGGGGTGGCTGCTCGCCCCCTCCGCCGACGCGGACGAGGTGTACGACCCGTACGGCGCACCGATCACCTTCTTCCGGTCGATCGGCGACGAGATCAACCAGGCGCTGGACCCGGTGGTCACGGCCCTGACGGGCGTCACCGGGTCGCGCTGACCCTCCGGGGCCGGCTCCGCGGGGCGTGAACGCGGGGTCCGGCCTACAGTGGCTGGTACCGGTACCCCCACTGCGCGGGAGTCGCGCCATGAGCGTCACCACTGAGCGGGCCACGGACGTGCTGCGGACGCAGGACCCGCAGCTGGCCGACATCCTCGACGGGGAGCGGCAGCGGCAGAGCACGACGCTGCAGATGAGCGCCGCCGAGAACTTCACCTCGCCCGCCGTCCTCGCCGCCCTGGGCTCGCCGCTCGCCAACAAGTACGCCGAGGGCTATCCCGGCGCCCGCCACCACGGGGGGTGCGAGTACGCCGATCTGGCCGAGCGGGTGGCCCAGGAGCGGGCCAAGGCGCTGTTCGGCGTCGAGCACGCCAACGTGCAGCCGCACTCCGGATCCTCCGCCGTACTGGCCGCGTACGCCGCCCTGCTGCGGCCCGGCGACACGGTCCTGGCCATGGGGCTCGCGTACGGCGGGCACCTCACGCACGGTTCGCCCGCCAACTTCTCCGGGCGGTGGTTCGACTTCGTGGGCTACGGGGTCGACGCCGAGAGCGGGCTGGTCGACTACGAGCAGGTGCAGCAGCTCGCCCGGGCGCACCGGCCCAGGGCCATCGTGTGCGGGTCCATCTCCTACCCGCGGCACCTGGAGTACTCCGCGTTCCGCGAGATCGCCGACGAGGTCGGGGCCTATCTCATCGCCGACGCCGCCCATCCCATCGGGCTCGTCGCGGGAGGGGCGGCGCCCAGCCCCGTGCCGTACGCCGACGTGGTCTGCGCGACCACCCACAAGGTGCTGCGCGGCCCGCGCGGCGGGATGGTGCTGTGCGGGGCCGAGTTCGCGGAGCGCGTCGACCGGGCGGTGTTCCCCTTCACCCAGGGCGGCGCCCAGATGCACACCATCGCCGCCAAGGCGGTGGCCTTCGGGGAGGCGGCCGGCCCGGCCTTCACCCGGTACGCGCACAAGGTCGTCGCCAACGCCCGGGCCCTCGCCGAGTACCTCCGGGCGCACGGCCTGGACGTCACCACCGGCGGCACCGACACCCACCTGATCAGCGCCGACCCCGCCCCGCTCGGCCTCGACGGACCGGCCGCGCGCGGACGGCTGGCCGCCGCCGGGATCGTCCTCGACACCTGTGCCCTGCCGTACGGGGACCAGCGCGGGATCCGCCTGGGCACCGCGGCGGTGACCACGCAGGGGATGGGGGAGCCGGAAATGGGCCGGATCGCGGAGCTGTTCGCCGCCGCGCTGCGGGGGGAGGCGGCCGGGACCCGCACCGAGGTGGCCGAGCTGACCGGGCGATTTCCCCCGTACGTGGCGTAATCGGGACGAGAGTCCCGTAGTGCAACCGGAACGAGGGCTCCGCGCGTCCTCGTCCCCGTGTGCATCGCGGCTAATGTGTGGGGCTGAGATGGCCGGCGATACATCTGGGGCAGCCAGTGCGTGAATATCTGCTGACGCTTTGCGTCACGGTCGCGGTGACCTACCTGCTGACCGGGCCCGTCCGGAAGTTCGCGATCGCGGCGGGCGCGATGCCGGAGATCCGCGCCCGCGATGTGCACCGCGAGCCCACCCCCCGGCTGGGCGGCATCGCCATGTTCGGCGGCCTGTGCGCGGGCCTGCTGATCGCCGACCACCTGCAGAGCCTCAACGGGGTCTTCGAACGCTCCAACGAGCCCAGGGCCCTGCTCTCCGGCGCCGCGCTGATCTGGCTCGTCGGTGTCCTCGACGACAAGTTCGAGCTGGACGCGCTGATCAAGCTCGGCGCCCAGATGATCGCCGCCGGTGTGATGGTCATGCAGGGTCTGACCATCCTGTGGATTCCGGTTCCGGGCATCGGCACCGTCGCGCTGACCCAGTGGCAGGGCACCCTGCTCACCGTGGCCCTGGTGGTGATCACCATCAACGCGGTGAACTTCGTCGACGGCCTCGACGGCCTGGCCGCCGGCATGGTCTGCATCGCCACCTGCGCGTTCTTCCTCTACAGCTACCGCATCTGGTTCGGCTACGGGATCGAGCCGGCGGCCCCCGCGACGCTCTTCGCCGCCATCCTGATGGGCATGTGCCTGGGCTTCCTGCCGCACAACATGCACCCCGCGCGGATCTTCATGGGCGACTCCGGCTCGATGCTGATCGGCCTGGTGCTGGCCGCCTCGGCCATCTCGATCACCGGGCAGGTGGACCCCGACACCATGGCCCTGTTCGTGGGCGGCGAGCGCAACGCCACGCACGCGATGCTGCCGGTCTTCATCCCGCTGCTGCTGCCCCTGACGATCATCGCGATCCCGATGGCGGACCTCGTCCTGGCCATCGTGCGGCGCACCTGGAAGGGCCAGTCGCCCTTCGCCGCCGACCGCGGGCACCTGCACCACCGGCTCCTGGAGCTCGGGCACTCGCACAGCCGCGCCGTACTCATCATGTATTTCTGGTCGGGCCTCATCGCCTTCGGCACGGTGGCCTACTCGGTGAACTCCGCCTCGATGTGGATCGTCCTCGGCATCGCCGCGCTGAGCGCCCTGGGCCTCGTCCTGCTCCTCCTGCCGCGGTTCACCCCGCGCGCCCCGCGCTGGGCGGAGGGGCTCGTCCCGCCGCGCTACCGGCACGCCCGGCGGGCCACGGACGCCGCGGCCGAGGCGGCGGTACGGGAGGACACGGGGACCGAGCCGGAGCCGGCACGGCCGATCGCGGCGGGTGTGTCCGGCGTCAACGGCGCGACAGCGGTAGGCCCCCGTTCGCGCTTCCCCGACCGGCGTAAGGCGGGTTCGGCGCGCTGACGCGGCGGGCGCATGTCCGACATGAACGCCCTTTACCAGACAAGAGGTAGCCCTGTCTTGCACACACGGGCGGATTAGCCCTCATGTGTGACAGTCAGCACACCGCACAGGTAAAGCTCTCATCAAATAGTTTGTGATACCGTTCACTAAACCCGGCGACAGAGCCGAAGGACCGTAGTGCGACGGTCCATTGGCCCGAGGCGATCACTCGGACCGGGCTTACGCTCGTCCCCGTACGAGTTCCCGTACGAGTCCGTGCCCCCACCACCACGCGGAGCAAACCGCCATGCGGTCAAACGACGTCCGATCCCTCCTGCAAACCGCCGTACCCACCGCTGCCGCCGGCGCCATCGCCGCCGTGATCAGCGGTCTGGTCGTCGGTGGCAAGGGGGCCGTCGGCTCGATCGTGGCGACCGTGGTCACGATCCTGTTCATGGGTATCGGATTCATCGTTCTGCAGCGCACGGCGAAAACCCTGCCGCATCTGTTCCAGGCGATGGGCCTCATGCTCTACGCGGCTCAGATCCTGCTGCTCTTCGTCTTCCTCGCCGTGTTCAAGAACACGACGCTGTTCCACCCCCGGGCCTTCGCGATCACGCTCGTCGCCACCACCCTCGTGTGGATCGGCGCGCAGACGCGTGCTCACATGAAGGCCAAGATTCTTTACGTCGAGCCTGACTCGACCAATGGGGAAAAGCCCGAAAATCCGGGGTCGAAGCCGTGAAGGGTAGGGCCGGGATAAGTGTGCGTTCGAGATGCTGCTATCGTCCGGTTCAAACTGCGGCACTGCGGGCACGGGCATCTGAGCTGACGCCTGGTCCATCGCGAGGCTCGATGCCCGACTGCCGCCCCCACACCCGTTACACCAGTCCAGTGCCGAACCGCGGCCGTGCGCCGCGCCGACACGATGAGGTTGCCCTACCTATGCGCCACGCTGAAGGAGCCCGCGGTGAGTGCTGACCCGACGCAGGTCCTCGCCTTCGAGACCGACTGTCACATCTTCTCGGGATGTGGCTTCCCCGGCCCGGGCCTGCACTCGTTCCTCTTCGAGCCGCTGTGGGGCGAAGCTGGTCTGACCAGTGTCTACTTCAACAAGCCGATGCTGCTGGCCCTCCTGGGCTCGATCATCATCGTGGCTTTCTTCTGGGCCGCCTTCGCCAAGCCGAAGCTCGTCCCCGGCAAGCTCCAGATGGTCGGCGAGGCCGGTTACGACTTCGTGCGCCGCGGCATCGTCTACGAGACGCTCGGCAAGAAGGAGGGCGAGAAGTACGTCCCCTTCATGGTCTCGCTGTTCTTCTTCGTCTGGATCCTGAACGTCTGGTCGATCGTCCCCGTGGCCCAGTTCCCGGTGACCTCGATCATCGCGTACCCGGCGATCCTGGCCCTGTCGGTCTACTTCGTGTGGCTGCCGCTGACCTTCAAGCGCCACGGCTTCATCGGCGGTCTGAAGAACCTCACCGGCTACGACAAGAGCCTCGGCGGCGTCCTGCCGCTCGTCATGGTCATCGAGTTCTTCTCGAACGTCCTGGTGCGCCCGTTCACCCACGCGGTCCGACTGTTCGCGAACATGTTCGCCGGCCACACCCTGCTGCTGCTCTTCACGATCGCCAGCTGGTACCTGCTGAACGGCATCGGTATCGCCTACGCCGGCGTGTCGTTCGTGATGGTCATCGTGATGACCGCCTTCGAGCTCTTCATCCAGGCCGTCCAGGCGTACGTCTTCGTCCTCCTGGCCTGCAGCTACATCCAGGGCGCGGTCGCCGAGCACCACTGAGCCAGGCCCGCCCCCCGCTCAGCCCCCCCGTATTCGTCCGGTGGCCAACCCCCACCGGTCCGTGAAAGAGAAGGAAGAACTGGCATGTCCCAGACCCTTGCCGCCGTCACCGGCTCCCTCAGCTCCGTTGGTTACGGTCTCGCGGCCATCGGCCCCGGCGTCGGCGTCGGCATCATCTTCGGTAACGGCACCCAGGCCCTCGCCCGCCAGCCCGAGGCTGCCGGTCTGATCCGCGCCAACCAGATCCTCGGCTTCGCCTTCTGTGAGGCGCTCGCCCTGATCGGTCTGGTCATGCCGTTCGTCTACCCGAGCTCCTGATCCTCGGTCCTCGACGAACAGCCCATTAGACGAAAGGCACTGATGTGAACCTCATGGTTCTCGCGGCAGAGACGGAGAATCCGCTCTTCCCGCCGATCCCCGAGCTCGTCATCGGTCTGATCGCCTTCGTCATCGTCTTCGGTTTCCTCGCGAAGAAGCTCCTCCCGAACATCAACAAGGTTCTGGACGAGCGTCGCGAGGCCATCGAGGGCGGTATCGAGAAGGCTGAGGCCGCTCAGACCGAGGCCCAGAGCGTGCTGGAGCAGTACAAGGCCCAGCTCGCCGAGGCCCGGCACGAGGCCGCGCGCCTGCGCCAGGAAGCGCTGGAGCAGGGCACTGCGCTCAAGGAAGAACTGCGCGCAGAGGGCCAGCGGCAGCGTGAGGAGATCATCGCTGCCGGTCACGCCCAGATCGCCGCAGACCGCAAGGCCGCCTCTCAGGCGCTGCGCCAGGACGTCGGCAAGCTCGCCACCGACCTGGCCGGCAAGCTCGTCGGCGAGTCCCTCGAGGACGTCGCCCGTCAGAGCCGCACCATCGACCGCTTCCTCAGCGAGCTCGAGGAGAAGGCCGAGGCGGCCCGATGAACGGAGCGAGCCGCGAGGCGCTGGCCTCCGCGCGCGAGCGTCTCGACGCGCTGACGGACAACACGTCCGTCGACGCGTCGAAGCTCGCCGGTGAGCTGGCAGCCGTCACCGCGCTGCTCGACCGTGAGGTCTCGCTGCGTCGGGTCATCACGGACCCGGCGCAGTCCGGCGAGGCCAAGGCCGAGCTGGTCGGCCGGCTGCTGTCCGGCCAGGTGGGCGGGGAGACCCTCGACCTGGTGTCCGGCATGGCACGGTCCCGCTGGTCGCAGTCCCGCGACCTGGTGGACGCGCTGGAGGAGCTGGCGGCCACCGCCGACCTCACGGCGGCCCAGCAGGCCAACGCGCTCGACAACGTCGAGGACGAACTGTTCCGCTTCGGCCGGATCGTCGCCTCCAGCACCGAGCTGCGTGCCGCGCTGACCGACCGCGCCGCCACCGGCTCCGCCAAGAGCGAGCTGCTGCGCAGCCTGCTCGGCGGCAAGGTGAACGCCGTCACCGAGCGCCTGGTCGTCCGTCTCGTCACGCACCCGCGTGGACGTAGCCTTGAGGGGGGCCTCGAGTCCCTCTCGACGCTCGCCGCTGCGCGCCGTGACCGCATGGTCGCCACCGTGACCAGCGCGGTCCCGCTCAGCGACGTGCAGAAGCAGCGTCTCGGCGCGGTGCTGGCCAAGCTGTACGGCCGCCAGATGCACCTGAACCTCGACGTGGACCCCACGGTCCTCGGCGGGATCTCGGTGCGGGTCGGCGACGAGGTCATCGACGGCACCATCGCGGACCGCCTCGCCGAGGCGTCCCGCCGCATGGCCGGCTGACCAGCCGCCACCACACAGATACAAAGCATTCCTAGCGGCCCGGTTGGGCCGTGCAGAACTTGCAGAAGATTCCTGGGGGTCGCCCCCAGACCCCTAAGAAGCTTCAGGCCCAACAAGGAGAGCAGGGAACCCAGATGGCGGAGCTCACGATCCGGCCGGAGGAGATCCGGGACGCACTGGAGACCTTCGTCCAGTCGTACCAGCCGGACGCGGCCTCGCGCGAGGAGGTCGGAACGGTCAGCGTTGCCGGCGACGGCATCGCGAAGGTGGAGGGCCTGCCCTCCGCCATGGCGAACGAGCTGCTGAAGTTCGAGGACGGCACCCTCGGTCTCGCCCTCAACCTCGAGGAGCGCGAGATCGGTGCGATCGTCCTCGGCGAGTTCAGCGGTATCGAGGAGGGTCAGCCGGTGCAGCGCACCGGTGAGGTCCTCTCCGTAGGCGTCGGCGAGGGCTACCTCGGCCGCGTGGTCGACCCGCTCGGCAACCCGATCGACGGCCTCGGCGAGATCGCGACCGAGGGCCGCCGCGCCCTCGAACTGCAGGCCCCGGGCGTCATGGTCCGTAAGTCGGTGCACGAGCCCATGCAGACCGGCTACAAGGCCGTCGACGCGATGGTGCCGATCGGCCGTGGCCAGCGTCAGCTGATCATCGGTGACCGTCAGACCGGCAAGACCGCCCTGGCCGTCGACACGATCATCAACCAGCGCGACAACTGGCGCTCGGGCGACGTGAACAAGCAGGTCCGCTGCATCTACGTCGCCATCGGCCAGAAGGGCTCGACCATCGCGTCCGTTCGCGGCGCCCTGGAAGAGGCCGGCGCGCTCGAGTACACGACGATCGTCGCCGCCCCGGCGTCCGACCCGGCCGGCTTCAAGTACCTGGCGCCGTACACCGGTTCCGCCATCGGTCAGCACTGGATGTACGCCGGCAAGCACGTCCTGATCATCTTCGACGACCTGTCGAAGCAGGCCGACGCCTACCGCGCCGTGTCGCTGCTGCTGCGCCGCCCGCCGGGCCGTGAGGCCTACCCGGGTGACGTCTTCTACCTGCACTCCCGTCTGCTGGAGCGCTGCGCGAAGCTCTCCGACGACATGGGTGCCGGTTCGATGACCGGTCTGCCGATCGTCGAGACCAAGGCCAACGACGTCTCGGCGTTCATCCCGACCAACGTCATCTCCATCACCGACGGCCAGTGCTTCCTGGAGTCCGACCTGTTCAACGCCGGTCAGCGCCCGGCCCTGAACGTCGGTATCTCGGTCTCCCGCGTCGGTGGTTCCGCCCAGCACAAGGCGATGAAGCAGGTCTCCGGCCGTCTTCGCGTCGACCTGGCCCAGTACCGCGAGCTGGAGGCGTTCGCCGCCTTCGGTTCCGACCTGGACGCCGCGTCGAAGGCCTCGCTGGAGCGCGGCAAGCGCATGGTGGAGCTGCTGAAGCAGGGCCAGTACCAGCCGATGCCCGTCGAGGAGCAGGTCGTCTCCGTCTGGGCCGGCACCACCGGCAAGATGGACGACGTCCCGGTCGAGGACATCCGCCGCTTCGAGTCGGAGCTGCTGGAGCACCTGCGCCGCGAGCGCAAGGACCTCCTCACCTCCATCGCCGACGGCGGCAAGATGTCGGACGACACGCTGGGCTCGATCGCCGACGCGATCGCCGCCTTCAAGCGCCAGTTCGAGACCTCGGACGGAAAGCTCCTGGGCGAGGACGTTCCGGCCGTCAACGTCTCCAAGTGACGACGGAAGGGACCTGACTCATGGGAGCGCAGCTCCGGGTCTACAAGCGTCGCATCCGTGCCATCACGGCGACCAAGAAGATCACCAAGGCGATGGAGATGATCGCCGCCTCGCGCATCGTCAAGGCGCAGCGCAAGGTGGCGGCGTCGATGCCGTACGCGACCGAGCTCACCCGTGCGGTGACCGCGGTGGCGACCGGTTCGAACACCAAGCACGCCCTGACCACCGAGGTCGAGGCGCCGACCCGCGCCGCGGTCCTGCTCATCACGAGCGACCGCGGTCTGGCCGGCGGATACTCCTCGAACGCCATCAAGCAGGCCGACCGGCTCACCGAGCGGCTGCGCGCTGAGGGCAAGGAGGTCGACAGCTACATCGTCGGCCGCAAGGGTGTCGCCTACTACGGCTTCCGTGAGCGCAAGGTCACGGAGTCGTGGACCGGCTTCACCGACAGCCCGGCCTACGCCGACGCCAAGCGCGTCGCGGCGCCGCTGATCGAGGCCATCCAGACGGAGACGGCTGATGGCGGCGTCGACGAGCTGCACATCGTCTTCACGGAATTCGTGTCGATGATGACGCAGAACGCGGTGGACGGCCGGATGCTGCCGCTCAGCCTCGACCAGGCTGCGGAGGAGAGCGGTGCGAAGGGCGAGATCCTTCCGCTGTTCGAGTTCGAGCCGTCGGCGGAGGACGTCCTCGACGCCCTGCTGCCGCGCTACGTCGAGAGCCGCATCTACAACGCACTGCTGCAGTCGGCCGCTTCCGAGCACGCCGCCCGCCGCCGCGCGATGAAGTCGGCCACCGACAACGCCGGGGAGCTCATCAAGAGCCTCTCCCGGCTTGCCAACGCGGCCCGCCAGGCCGAAATCACCCAGGAAATCAGCGAGATCGTCGGTGGCGCGAGCGCCATGGCCGACGCGACCGCGGGGAGTGACAAGTAATGACGACCTCTGTTGAGACGGCCGCTGCCACGGGCCGCATCGCCCGGGTCATCGGCCCGGTCGTCGACGTGGAGTTCCCCGTCGACGCGATGCCCGAAATCTACAACGCGCTCAAGGTCCAGGTCGCCGACCCGGCCGAGGACGGCGCGCTCAAGACGCTGACCCTCGAGGTCGCCCAGCACCTGGGTGACGGCATGGTCCGCACCATCTCCATGCAGCCCACCGACGGTCTGGTCCGCCAGGCCCCGGTGACCGACACGGGCGAGGGCATCACCGTCCCCGTCGGTGACTTCACCAAGGGCAAGGTTTTCAACACCCTGGGTGAGGTGCTCAACTACCCGGAGGCCAACTCCGAGGTCACCGAGCGCTGGGCGATCCACCGCAAGGCCCCGAACTTCGACGAGCTCGAGTCGAAGACCGAGATGTTCGAGACCGGCGTCAAGGTCATCGACCTCCTCACCCCGTACGTCAAGGGTGGAAAGATCGGTCTGTTCGGTGGTGCCGGTGTCGGCAAGACCGTTCTGATCCAGGAAATGATCTACCGCGTCGCCAACAACCACGACGGTGTGTCGGTGTTCGCGGGTGTCGGTGAGCGTACCCGTGAGGGCAACGACCTCATCGAGGAGATGTCGGACTCCGGCGTTCTGGACAAGACCGCGCTGGTCTTCGGCCAGATGGACGAGCCCCCGGGCACCCGTCTGCGCGTCGCCCTGGCCGGTCTGACCATGGCGGAGTACTTCCGCGATGTGCAGAAGCAGGACGTCCTCTTCTTCATCGACAACATCTTCCGGTACACCCAGGCCGGTTCCGAGGTCTCGACCCTGCTCGGCCGTATGCCCTCCGCGGTGGGTTACCAGCCGAACCTGGCCGACGAGATGGGTCTCCTCCAGGAGCGCATCACCTCGACCCGTGGTCACTCGATCACCTCCATGCAGGCGATCTACGTCCCCGCCGACGACCTCACGGACCCGGCGCCGGCGACCACCTTCGCCCACCTCGACGCGACGACGGTTCTCTCCCGTCCGATCTCCGAGAAGGGCATCTACCCGGCCGTGGACCCGCTGGACTCCACGTCCCGGATCCTGGACCCCCGCTACATCGCGGCGGACCACTACAACGCGGCCATGCGCGTCAAGGGGATCCTCCAGAAGTACAAGGACCTCCAGGACATCATCGCGATCCTCGGTATCGACGAGCTGGGCGAGGAGGACAAGCTCGTTGTCCACCGTGCCCGTCGCGTCGAGCGCTTCCTGTCGCAGAACACCCACGTCGCCAAGCAGTTCACCGGCGTGGACGGTTCGGACGTTCCGCTCGACGAGTCGATCGCCGCGTTCAACGCGATCTGCGACGGTGAGTACGACCACTTCCCCGAGCAGGCGTTCTTCATGTGCGGTGGCATCGAGGACCTGAAGGCCAACGCCAAGGAGCTGGGCGTCTCCTGATGCCCCCAGGAGAGGGGCGGGTGCGTCCCGCCCCTCTCTCCACGCCCATTAGAATTTGACCCAACACCCGGCGGACCCGCCGGGTGGTGACCCGAGGAGCCACCTTGGCTGCTGAGCTGCACGTCGAGATGGTCGCGGCGGACCGCAATGTCTGGTCCGGTGAGGCCACCCTGGTCGTCGCCCGCACCACGTCCGGCGACATCGGCGTCATGCCCGGTCACCAGCCGCTTCTCGGTGTGCTGGAATCGGGCCCGGTGACCATCCGTACCAGCGAGGGCGGCACGGTCGTCGCCGCGGTGCACGGCGGTTTCATCTCGTTCGCGGACAACAAGCTGTCCCTGCTGGCCGAGATCGCCGAGCTCGCGGACGAGATCGACGTCCAGCGGGCGGAGCGGGCACTGGAGCGCGCGAAGGCGGAGGCTGACGCGGCCGCCGAACGTCGCGCCGATGTCCGGCTGCGTGCGGTCGCGGGGCACTGAGCCCCGTACCGAAGAGTTTGAAACCTCAGCCGCGGTCCGTTCCGGAATTTTCCGGAGCGGGTCGCGGCTGAGGCGATGTACGTACTTTTTGTTTGTGCGGTTTTCGATGAGCGAGGAGGTCGGTGAAGATGCTCCTCGCTCTGCTTGTGAGCGGCCTGGTCGTAGCCCTGGTGGTGATCGGGCTGTTCGTGTTCGGGCTGCGCCGCAGACTCATCCAGCGCTCCGGCGGGACCTTCGACTGCAGCCTGCGCTGGGGTGTGGCCGAGGAGCCCGACGTCTCCGGCAAGGGGTGGGTGTACGGGGTCGCCCGCTACAGCGGTGACCGCATCGAGTGGTTCCGTGTGTTCAGCTATTCACCGCGCCCGCGCCGGCTGCTGGAGCGTTCCTCCATCGAGGTGCTCGCACGCCGCGCGCCGCAGGGCGAGGAGGAGCTGGCCCTGCTGTCCGACTCCGTCGTGCTCGGCTGTTCCCACCAGGGGACGCGCCTGGAGCTGGCGATGAGCGAGGACGCGCTGACCGGGTTCCTGGCCTGGCTGGAGGCGGCGCCTCCCGGGCAGAGAGTCAACGTGGCCTGAGGGTTTACGGCCGTAAAAGAAGCCGGGGAGACGGGGGCGGACCCGTCTCCCCGGCTTCGTTCATCTCTTTACTGCAGCCCGGTGTGGATCGCGTTGGCGAGCTCGCCGTTCGCGGTGTCGCCGCTGAACTCCCAGAAGAAGGCTCCCTTGAGCCCCTGGTTCTTCAGCCAGGTCATCTTCCCGGTGATGGTGGCGGGGGTGTCGTAGCTCCACCAGTTGCTCCCGCACCTGGCGTACGCCGTTCCGGCGATGGTTCCGGTGGTCGGGCAGCTGGTCTTGAGCACCTTGTAGTCCTCGATGCCCTGCTCGTACGTGCCGGGGGCGGGGCCGGTGGCGGTGCCGCCGGGGGCGTCCTGGGTGACGCCGGTCCAGCCGCGGCCGTAGAAGCCGATGCCGAGGTTGAGCTTGGATCCGGGGATGCCCTTGCCCTTGAGCTTGGTGATGGCGGCCTCGGAGTTGAAGCCGGCGATCGGGATGCCGGCGTAGGAGGTCAGCGGGGAGTGGGGGGCGGTGGGGCCCTTGGCGTCCCACGCGCCGAAGAAGTCGTACGTCATCACGTTGTAGAAGTCGACGTACGGGGCGGCGCCCGCGTAGTCCGCGAGGTCGAGCTTGCCGCCGTTGGACCCGTCGGCGGAGATGGCGGCGGTGACCAGGTTGGAGGCGCCGAACTTGGCGCGCAGGGCCGACATCAGGTTCTTGAAGGCGGCGGCCCCGCTGGTGTCGCAGGACAGGCCGCAGGCGTTCGGGTACTCCCAGTCGATGTCGATGCCGTCGAAGACGTCCGCCCAGCGGGGGTCCTCGACGAGGTCGTAGCAGGACTGGGCGAAGGCGGCCGGGTTCTGGGCGGCCTGGCCGAAGCCGCCGGACCAGGTCCAGCCGCCGAAGGAGTAGACGACCTTGATGTTCGGGTACTTGGCCTTCAGCTTGCGCAGCTGGTTGAAGTTGCCGCGCAGGGGCTGGTCCCAGGTGTCGGCGACGCCGTCGACGCTCTGGTCGGCGGTGTAGGCCTTGTCGTAGTCGGCGTAGGAGTCACCGATGGTGCACTTGCCGTTCTGGACGTTGCCGAAGGCGTAGTTGATGTGGGTGATCTTCGCGGCGGTGCCGGAGGTGACCAGGTTCTTCACGTGGTAGTTGCGCTGGTAGACGCCCCAGTCGGTGAAGTAGCCGAGCTTGACCCTGGCGCCCGGGTCGGGGCCGGGACCGGGTCCCGGGTCGGTGCCGCCGCCGGGGGTGGTGACGGAGAGCGGGGCGGAGGCGGGGCCGGTCTGGTCGGCGGTGTCGCGGGCGGTGACCGTGTAGGTGTAGGTGGTGCCCTTGGTCAGGCCGTTGTCGCCGTAGGTGGTGCCGGTGACGGTGGTCAGCCGGGTGCCGTCGCGGTAGACGTCGTAGTTCTTGACGCCCTTGTCGTCGGTGGCCGCGGGCCAGGACAGGGTGAGGGAGGTCTCCGTGAGCCCGCCGGCCGTGGGGGTGCCGGGGGCTGAGGGCGGGTTGTCCGCGGGGGTGGTGCCGCCCTCGCAGGAGCCGCCGTTGACCTTGCAGCCCGAGGGGGCGCCGGGGCCGCTGCCGTTGAAGCCGAAGCTGGCGGTGGCGCCGGGGGCGAGGGTGCCGTTCCAGCCGACGTTCTTGGCGGTCCAGTGGGTGCCCGAGCCGGTGACGGTGGCGTCCCAGGCCGAGGTCACCTGGGTGCCGGCGGGGTAGTCCCACTCCACGGTCCAGCTGCTGAGGGTGGTGGTGCCGGTGTTCTTCACCGTCCACTTGCCCTCGAAGCCGGTGCCCCAGTCGGAGACCTTGGTGTAGGTGGCGGTCGCGGAGGCGGCGGCCTGCGCGGGCCCGGCCAGGCCGACGAGGCCGGCGACGGGAAGGGCGAGGGCGGCCGCGGTGGCGGCCAGCCTCCGGAAGAGGCGGATGCGTCGTGGGGGTGCTGTGCTCAAGGGTGCTCCTCGGTAGGTCCGTGGCCGTCGGGGGACCCGACTGCCACTGGGGATGGGACCTGCGCCGCCCGTGAGCCCGCCCGGCAGCGATCTTTGTCATGGCACGCTCACCACAGTGATGCGGTGAGATTAGAAAGGTCTGGACCAAGCGTCAAGAGGTCCAGACCTCACCTCCGGGCGGCGGCTGGATGCCCAACTCCCGGGCCAGTACGGCCGCTTGGACCCGGCTGCGCAGCTCCAGCTTTCCCAGCAGCCTGCTGACGTGCGTCTTCACCGTGGCCTCCGCCATGTCCAGACGTACGGCGATCTCCGCGTTCGACAGCCCCTCGCCCAGCGCCCCCAGCACCTCCCGCTCCCGCCGGGTCAGCGACTCCACCGCCGCGGCCGCCTCCGGCCGCGCCGGGGCCCGTACCGTCCGCGGGGCGGCGAACTCGGCGATCAGCCGCCGCGTCACCGCCGGGGCGATCAGCCCCTCGCCGCGCGCCACCGTCCGCACCGCCGCGATCAGCTCCGCCGCCTCCGCGTCCTTCAGCAGGAAGCCCGCGGCCCCCGCCCGCAGCGCCCCGAACACGTACTCGTCGAGGTCGAAGGTGGTCAGCACGAGCACGTCGGCCAGCCCCTCCGCGACCACCCGCCGGGTGGCCTCGACCCCGTCGAGGAGCGGCATCTGCACGTCCATGAGGACCAGATCCGGCCGCAGCTCCCGGGCCAGGCGCACCGCCTCCTCGCCATCGGCCGCCTCGCCCACCACCTCGACGTCGCCCGCACTGCGCAGGATCAGCACCAGCCCGGCCCGTACCGCCCGCTGGTCCTCCGCCACCACGACCCTGATGCTCACTCCGGAACCGCCTCGTCCTCCGCGGGCAGCTCCGCCCGCACCTGCCAGACGGGCCCGCGCGGGCCCGCCGTGAACGTACCGCCGAGCAGTTCGGTCCGCTCGTGCATACCGGTCAGCCCCGCCCCGGAGCCGGGGGCGCGCGGGCCCGGCCGGTCCCCGTACGGGGAGTCCACCGCCACCGTCAGCAGCCCGTCGCGCCGGGCCAGCCGGACCGCGACCGTGCCGGCGGCCGCGTGCTTGAGGGCGTTGGTCAGCGACTCCTGCACGATCCGGTACGCCGCCAGCTCCACCGGCGCCGGCAGCGGCGGCCCGGGCGGGCGCGCGTCGTGCAGGACGAACTCCAGCCCGCTGCCGGCGCCGTTCGCCCGGGCCCGCTCCAGCACGGCCTCCAGCCCGTCGAGGGAGGGCACCGGCGCGGGCTCCTGCCCGGCCCCGGCGGCGCGCAGCAGCCCGATCAGGCGGCGCATCTCGGCGAGCCCCTGGACGCTGTTCTCGCGGATCACCCCGAGGGCCTCGCGGCTGGTGGCGGGGGAGTCGATGGACAGCGCGGCGGTGGAGTGGATGGCGATGGCCGACAGGTGGTTGGCGACCATGTCGTGCAGTTCGCGGGCCATCCGGGCGCGCTCGGCGGCCACCGCCTGCGTACGGTCCATCTCGGCCAGCAGCGCCGTCTGCTCGGCGCGCAGCCGGGCGGCCTCGGCGGCCTCGCGGTGGTTGCGCAGGGTGGCGCCGGTCAGGGCGGGGCCGAAGCTGACGATCCCGGTGATGACGCCGATCATCAGGGACTGCGGGGTGCGCAGCCAGGCCACGGCGACGACGGTGACGACGACCGTGACCAGGCCGGTGGTGATCGGCAGCCGCCGGGCCATGGCCGGTTTGCCGTAGACGACGGCCGCGTACATCAGGTCGGTGAAGACGAGGACGGTGCCGAGGTTGCCCACGGTGAACTGGTCGGCGATCACCGCCACCGTGCCGACGGCCAGGGTGAGGTTGGGGGCGGTGCGCCGCAGCAGCTCCATCGGCCCGATGGCCAGCAGCGGCACCAGGGCCGCCCAGGCGGGGAAGAGGTGCCGGTTGTCGGTGCTGTAGACCCCCAGGGACCACAGCAGAAGACCGGCGAGCACGCTGACCACCGCGAGGAGCACGTCGTCGCGGTGCGGGCGGAAGATCTTGGACTGCACGCTCCCATCCAACACGTGGCGCTCCGGTGCGGCGTCGGCGGTGGGGTGGAGTCGCGGCTACATCGAAGGATGCAGCGGGGATTCGTCACTGGTGACGAGGCGGCGGGCCCTGCCGGCCGGAACCCTGGAGAGGAGTCCACGAGGGGAAGGGGAACGGTCATGCTCGTCGCGCTGATCATCGCCTGCGAGGTCGGCTTCTGGGTGCTGCTGGCCGGCGGACTGGCCCTGCGCTACCTCGCCGGGATGCCCCGGCTCGGAGCCGCGGTCCTGCTGTGCGAGCCGCTGCTGGAGCTGGCGCTGCTGGTGGTGTCCTTCGCCGACCTGAAGAACGGCGGCGAGCCGAGCTGGCGGCACGGGCTCGCGGCCTTCTACATCGGTTACACCGTCGGCTACGGGCACTACACCGTGAAGTGGCTGGACCGGCACGCCGCCCACCGCCTCGCCGGGGGGCCGAAGCCGCCCGGGACGAAGTACGGCAAGGCCCGCGCCGTCCACGAGTGGAAGCTGTGGACCCGGACCCTGGCCGCCGCGGTGGTCGCGCTCGGGCTGCTCCAGGCCGGGATCTGGTACGCCGGCGACGCGGCCGACACCAGCGGGCTCCAGGCGTGGCAGTTCGCCGCGCTGCGGGTGCTCGGCATCCAGGCCCTGATCGCCGCGACCTACTCGATCTGGCCCCGCAAGGCCCCGGCGGGTGCGCAGGCGGACGCCGGCGCGGACGAGGACGCCGAACTGGCCGGAACCAAGCGCTAGCGCTCCCCGCCGGGCACCCACAGCACGTCCCCGACCTCCTTGTTGGCCGTCCGCGCCAGGATGAACAGGAGGTCGGAGAGGCGGTTGAGGTAGGTGGCCGTCAGGGGGTTCATCACCTCGCCGTGCGCCTCCAGGGCCGCCCACGTCGAGCGCTCGGCCCGCCGCACCACCGTGCAGGCCTGGTGCAGCAGGGCCGCGCCGGGGGTGCCGCCGGGGAGGATGAAGCTGCGCAGCTTCTCCAGCCGCTCGTTGAAGACGTCGCAGTCCGCCTCCAGCCGGTCGATGTAGAACTGCTCCACCCGCAGCGGCGGGTACTGCGGGTCCTCCATGACCGGGGTGCACAGGTCGGCGCCGACGTCGAACAGGTCGTTCTGCACGCGGACCAGGACCTTGACGACCTCCTGCGGCAGCGAGCCCAGCGCGATCGCCGTCCCGATGGCGGCGTTGGCCTCGTTGGCGTCGGCGTACGCGGAGATCCGCAGGTCCGTCTTCCGCGTACGGCTCATGTCGCCCAGGGCGGTCGTCCCCTGGTCGCCGGTGCGGGTGTAGATGCGCGTGAGGTTCACCATGCCGCCAGGGTAGTGCGGGCCAACTGCGGGCGGCCCGCGCACTGCTGGGCCGTGTCAGTGTGATGTCCGTCATCTGAGACGTGACGCGTGTTACTTCGCGGTCACTGGGCCCCTCACGGGCGCTAGTCTCCGCCGGAGAGGCTACGAGGCCGGGTCGTACTGAGAACAACGAGGGGTGTGCAGTGGCTGGGAAGCTCGCCGTCATCGGCGCGGGACTGATGGGTTCCGGGATCGCTCAGGTCTCCGCTCAGGCGGGTTGGGACGTCGTCCTGCGGGACGTCACCGACGCCGCGCTGACCCGGGGCACGGACGGGATCAAGGCCTCGTACGACAAGTTCGTCTCCAAGGGCAAGATGACGGCCGAGGACGCCGAGGCGGCCCTCGCCCGCATCACCACGACCACCGACTTCGACGCGGTCGCCGACGTGGACATCGTCGTCGAGGCCGTCTTCGAGAAGATCGAGGTCAAGCACGAGATCTTCCGCACCCTCGACGAGCTGGTCCGCGAGGACACGGTCCTGGCCTCCAACACCTCCGCCATCCCGATCACCAAGATCGCGGCGGTCACCAAGCGCCCGGAGCGGGTCGTCGGCGCGCACTTCTTCTCGCCCGTCCCGATGATGCAGCTCTGCGAGCTGGTCCGCGGCTACAAGACGAGCGACGAAACCCTCGCCGCCACCCGCGCGTTCGCCGAGTCCGTCGGCAAGACCTGCATCGTCGTCAACCGCGACGTCGCCGGCTTCGTCACCACCCGCCTGATCTCCGCCCTCGTCGTCGAGGCCGCGAAGCTCTACGAATCGGGCGTGGCCTCCGCCGAGGACATCGACATCGCCTGCAAGCTGGGCTTCGGCCACGCGATGGGCCCGCTGGCCACCGCCGACCTCACCGGCGTGGACATCCTGCTGCACGCCACCAGCAACATCTACACCGAGTCCCAGGACGAGAAGTTCGCGCCGCCGGAGCTCATGCGCCGCATGGTCGACGCGGGCGACATCGGCCGCAAGAGCGGCCAGGGCTTCTACAAGCACTGAGCGCCGACCAGCACGGAGCACGACCGTTCGAATCCCCGCACCCTACGGGGTGAATTAGGTATCGGTTCGCTCACGGTCGGCAACTTCACCGCCCGCGGGGCAGTCAGTTGCGGTGAGAGTTGCCGACCATGGGCCGACCGCGGACCCGTCGGACCACACGCACGCAGTACAGCCGGGGAGCACACATGCACATCAGGGGCGACCACGCCGAACTCGCTGTCGGGGGCCGCCTCGACGTGCGCAGCGCGGCGGACGCCCGTACGGCCCTCCACACCGCCCTCGACGACGGCCACGGCGACCTCGTGCTCGACCTGACCGGACTCGACTCCTGGGACGCGACCGGACTCGGCGTGATCATGGGAGCCCACCGGCGGGCCGGCCGGACCGGCCGGCGACTGGTGCTGCGCGGGGTGCCCGACCGGATGCAGCGGCTGCTCGTCGCCACCCGGCTGCACCGCATCCTCGCGATCGAGGGCGGGCTGGAAGCGGATTCCCTGCCCCGGGTCTGATCCGGATCGGGGCGGCGGGCGTACGGCGGCCCGCGCCGCGGAAAAGGGGCTGCGGGGGCGGACCGGGCTCGGTTTACATGGACGCATGGTGTCCACCGACAGACTGCCGGCCTTCGCGGCCATGTCCCTCCTCCTGATCGTCATTCCCGGCCCGAGCGTGCTCTTCGTGATCGGCCGGGCCCTGGCGCAGGGCCGCCGGGCCGCGCTGACGACGGTGGCCGGGAACACGCTCGGGGCGTACGTGCTCGTCGTGGCCGTGGCCCTCGGGGTCGGGTCCGTCGTCGAGCGCTCGGTCCTCGTCTTCACGGCGCTGAAGCTGATCGGCGCCGCGTACCTGGTGTACTTGGGCGTCAAGGCCGTGCGCCGGCGCGGCTCCCTGCAGGCCGCCCTCGCCGGGGCTGCGCCCGCCGCGCACGGCGGGCTGCGGACCCTGGGGGAGGGGTTCGTGGTCGGCGTGGCCAATCCCAAGACCATCGTCTTCTTCGCCGCCGTACTGCCCCAGTTCGTCGACCGCGAGCGTGGCCACGTCGTCGTCCAGATGCTCCTGCTCGGCCTGGTCTTCAATCTCATCGCGATCGTGTCCGACAGCGTCTGGGGGCTCGTCGCCGCGACCACCCGGGGCTGGTTCGCCGGATCCCCGCGCCGGCTCTCCCTCGTCGGCGGGGCCGGCGGGCTCACCATGATCGGCCTCGGGGTCGCGGTCGCCGCGACCGGCCGCAAGGACTGAGCCCCGTACCGCCGGCCAGCTGCGGAGTTCCGGCTTCCGCACGTACGGGCGGAAAACGTAACGGTCCGGTGGTAGAGGCACCCCTGCGGTACCGGCGCGACCCGGCAGCGTTTAGGGTCGGGCGGAAACCGGACCAGTGGCGACAAGCAGCGCGAGCGAGGCCGGGCGGTAGGAAAGACGGCGACGGAGCGCGCGACGCGAGCGGGGGGACGGGGTCATGGACCGTACACAGGGGCAGCCCGGACAGGGGCGGCGGCCTGAGGACCGGCCCGAGGAGAGGACCGGCGAGCGGACCGAGGAGCGGACCGCGGCGCGGCCGCCAGCGGGACCGGCGACCGGGGGACCGGCTGTCGGGGGAACGGTTCTCGGGGGACCCGGCGTCGGTACGCCTTCCGCCGGTACGCCGTCCGCGGGCACGCCGGCCGGCGGGGCTCCGTCCGCCGGGGCGCCCGCCGCGCCCGCGCGGATCGTGACCCTGACCGCCGGGGAGTTCACCCTCACCGTCAACCCCGTCGACGGCAGCGAGATCGAACCCCACCGGCCCGGCACCGGCCCGGACGCCGGCCGCCGCCCCCACAAGCGCGACGCCGCCTCCCGCGCCGCCCAGGACGCCGCCGCCCGCCCGCCCGCACTGCCCGGCGAGCCCCTTCCCGCCCGGCCGCTCCTGGAGCGCGCCGAGGAGCAGGAGCGGCTCGTACGTCTCCTCGGGCGCGGCCGCTCCGTACGCCTCACCGGCCCCGCCGGATCCGGCCGCACCACCCTGCTCGACGCGGTCGCCCGGGCCTGCGCGGACCTCGCACCCGACGGAGTGGTCCGGCTCAACGGCCACGGCCGGCAGCAGCCGGCCGAACTCCTCCACGCCCTCTACGCCACCGTGTACGACACCTCCGGCCGGCGCCCCGACCGTACGGCGCTCCTCGCGCGGGTCCGCGAGATCGGCGCCGTCGTCCTCCTCGACGACCTGGAGCTGAGCGGCCCCGCCCTGGACGAGCTGCTGCGCGCCACCCCCGAGTGCGCCTGGCTGCTCGCCGCCACCCCCGACGCCAAGTCCCCCTCCGACGACTCCCACCTGGAGGAGGTCTTCCTCGGCGGCCTCGGCCGCACCGGCTGCGCCCAGCTGCTGGAGACGCTCACCGGACGGCCCCTGACGGAGACGGAGACGGCCTGGGCGGGGGACCTGCGGTTCGCCTCCGAGGGGCTGCCGCTGCGCTTCGTCCAGGCGGCCGCGCTGCTGCGCCGGCGCGACGAGCTGAACGGGACCGCCGACGGGGACGAGGACGAGGAGCCCGGGGTCTTCGACGAGCGCCCGCGCGTCCCCGCCCCCGTCCCGCTGCCCACCCTCGCCCAGGCCGCGGCCCCCGCCGAGCTGCTGGCCTCCCGGGTGAGCGAGTCGGCCCGCGCCACCCTGCGGATCGCCTGCGCGCTGGGCGGGGAACTCCCGCACCCCGCGCACCTGCCCGCCCTGGTCGGGGACACCCACGCCGACACGGCCGTCGCCGAGCTGCTCGGCTGCGGGCTGATCACCCCCGTCGGACCGCGCTACCGGCTCGCCGAGGGGGTCGCCCGGCAGCTGGAGGAGGCCGGCTACGGAGGCGCCGGCGCCGAGGAGGCCCGTACCGCCGCCCGGCACTACGCCTGGTGGACCGGGCACGCCTCGGTGACCCCGGAGCGGGTCGCGGCCGAGGCCGACGCGGTGCTCGCGGCGCTGGCCGGGGCCGATGTGGTGGCCGCCGTGCTGCTGGCCCGGACTGCCGCTCCGGCCTTCGCGGCCTCGCTGCACTGGGACGCGTGGGAGCGGGTGCTGCGCGCCGGGGCGGAGGCGGCCCGCAAGGCGGGGGAGGTCGCCGAGCAGGCGTACTTCCACCACGAACTCGGCGTCCTGGCCCTGTGCGAGGGCCGGCTGGACCGGGCGCGGGCGGAGCTGGAGGCCTCGATCGGGCTGCGCGGCGCCCTCGCGGACAAGCGCGGGACGGTCGCCGGCCGGCGGGCGCTGGCGCTGGTCACCGACCGGGAGGCCCTCGGCGGGACGGCCTCCCCGCCGCTCCGGCTCCAGGCCCCGCCGGGCCCGGGCGCGACGGTGTCGGAGACGGCCCCGACGGCGGCCCTGCCGCAGCCTCCGGCGACGGCCGCGACGACGCCTCTGGCGAAGCCGCCGGCGACGGCCGGGCCCACGGCTGCGACGACGCCTCTGGCGAAGCCGCCGGCGACGGCCGGGCCCACGGCTGCGACGACGCCTCTGGCGAAGCCGCCGACGACGGCCGGGCCCACGGCGTCGACGTCGCCCCTGGCGAAGCCGCCGGCCGCCGCACCCACCGGGAAGCCCACCAAGCCCGCGTCGGCCCCCGCCGCCCGCCCGGCCGCCGCTCCGGGGACGTCGGCCCCCGCCGCCCGGCTCGGGCGGGCGGCCGCACCCGCACCCGGCTCGGAGGCCGTCACCGCGGTCAACCCGGTGATCAGCCGGGCCCAGCTGCCGCCCGCCCAGGCCCCGGCGAACCTCTCGGCGGTGTTCGAGAACGCCTTCCCCCCGCCGTCCGCGCCCGCCAGGCCCGCCCCGCCGCGCCTCGTCGGCCCGTACCCGCCCGCCGCCCGGGACGCCGCGCAGCGGCGCCGGACGGCGCTCCTGGGCGCGGCCGGGGTGCTCACGGTGGCGGCGCTCGGCACGGTCATCGGCCTCGCGCTGGCCTCGGACGGCACGGAGACCCCGCAGGCGCCCTCGGTGTCGTCGAGCCCCTCGGCCCGGGTCTCCCCGCACGTCCCCCAGGTGCCCGGCACCGGCGGCGGCGACCCCGCGTCCGACCCGGCCCCGCCGGCCGTGCCCGGGCAGTCCGGCGCCCCGCAGCCGGGCCGCAGCGGGGCCGCCTCCGCCGACCCGGCACCGACCGGCACGGCCACCCCCCAGCCCCCGGCGAGCCCGAAGCCCACGCCGACCCCGACGCCCACCCCCACGCCGACCCCCACCCCGACGCCCACGCCCACCCCGACACCGACCCCCACGCCCACGCCGACCCCCACCCCGACGGCCACCGCCACCACGACGGCCTCGGGCCCGGTCGAGGGTGGCTCCGCCGCCCCCTCGACGACGGCCGGCTAGCAGCCCGGCGGACGGCGCACACGCGAAAGCGGCCCCCCGAGCCGGAGCTCGGGGGGCCGCTTCGTCCGGACGTCAGAACAGCCGCAGCTTGTCGTCCTCGATGCCGCGCAGGGCGTCGTAGTCCAGGACCACGCAGTCCATGCCCCGGTCATTGGCCAGAACCCGCGCCTGCGGCTTGATCTCCTGTGCCGCGAAGACACCGCGCACCGGCGCCAGGTGCGGGTCGCGGTTCAGCAGCTCCAGGTACCGGGTCAGCTGCTCGACGCCGTCGATCTCCCCGCGCCGCTTGATCTCCACGGCCACCGTCGCGCCCGACGCGTCCCGGCACAGGATGTCCACCGGGCCGATCGCCGTCATGTACTCGCGCCGGATCAGGGAGTAGCCCTCGCCCAGCGTCTCGATGCGGTCCGCGAGCAGCTCCTGGAGGTGCGCCTCGACGCCGTCCTTGATGAGGCCCGGGTCGGTGCCCAGCTCGTGGGAGGAGTCGTGGAGGACCTCCTCCATGGTGATGATGAGCTTCTCGCCCGCCTTGTTGACGACGGTCCAGACGTTCGCGTCGTCGCCGCTCCCCTCCTTGAGGGTGCACGGAGGCGACATCCAGTTGAGCGGTTTGTACGCCCGGTCGTCCGCGTGGATCGAGACACTGCCGTCGGCCTTCACGAGGATCAGACGGGGTGCCGAGGGCAGATGGGCGGTGAGCCGGCCCGCGTAGTCGACGGAGCAGCGGGCAATGACGAGACGCATGGTCGGCAACGCTACTCGACCGACGGGCCTTCACGCGATTCGCCCCTGAAAGCCCCGTTCGCCGATGGCGCGTTGTATGCGCATTCTCCTGGTGCGCCACCCGGCGGGCGCCTACCGTGGTGAGCGGGAGGTTGCCGAGCGTGCACACTGCGTCGCGGCCTCCTTCCCTGCCCGTACGGCTCCGGCGATCCAGAACGCCGGGGTCACGAGAGGAGAACCCATGTCGCTCGACGTCTCACCGGCCCTACTCGAACAGGCCGAGCGAGGCGAGGTCGACGAAGCCGCCTTCGTCGACTGCGTCCGGACCTCCCTGCCCTACGCATGGGAGATGATCAGCTCGTTGACGGCCCAGCTGGAGGTTGAGGGCGGAGAGTTCGCCGACAACCAGACGCCGCCGCCGGACGAGCAGGCGCGCGGCCAGCTGCTGCGCGCGCTCGCGAGTGACGCGATACGGGGTGCGCTGCAGCGGCACTTCGGGGTGCGCCTGGCCTTCCAGAACTGCCACCGCGTGGCGGTGTTCCCGCTGGATCCCTCCGTGGACGACCGGCTGGCCAAGTTCACCTCGATCCGCGGCCAGCTGCTCAACCAGTCGCCCGAACTGCGCGACTGCTAGCAGGACCGGTACTCGCTGCCGCTCCGTGTCGCGCGAGGTGCGACGGACACCGGAGCGGCAGCCCAGGCTGGGCAGGCTCCACGACAGGCCCCGCGACCGGCCCCACGACAGGTCACACGACAGGTCACACGGCGGGTCACACCAGCAGGGGCATGACCTCCGCGCCGAGCCGCCGGACGTTCTCCTCCGTCGCGGCGAGATCGCCGGAGCCCTCCGCCAGCAGGGCGAAGCGGGTGATGCCCGTACGCTCCGAGGTGGCCGCCAGCCGGTCCGCCGCGAGCTCCGGCGTGCCGACGGGGTGCAGGTCGCACAGCAGCTCCGTGTAGGCGTGGGGGTCGCGCATCGCGCGGTGCCGGCCGTCCACCGTCACGTGCGCGTCCAGGCCCTGCCGGAGCCAGCCCGGCATCGCCTTCAGCAGGGTCTCGCGGGCGTCCGCCGTACGGTCCGCCAGCTGGCACACCCCGGCCGACACGTGCCCGGCCGCCCGTACGGCCTCCGGTGCGTGCCCCTCGGCCAGCGCGGTCTCGCGCCAGAGCGCGACCATCTCCGCCTTGTCCTCGTCCCCGCAGTGCATCCCCAGCAGCATCGGCAGCCCGCGCCGCGCGGCCGTCCGCACCGAGGCGGGGGAGGTGCAGGCGACGATCACTTCCGGCCCCGTCCCGTCGCCGTCCAGAGCCTGGTCCGGGCGCGGTACGACGGCCACCTCGCGGAAGCCGTGCCGGCCGCCGGCCGCCCCCACCCGGGGCTGGGCCAGCCAGCGCCGCAGCAGGTCGAGGTCCTCCGGGAACCCGGACTCGTACGCCTCCAGGCCGCCCCCGAACACCTCCAGGTCCACCCACGGCCCGCCCCGCCCCACCCCGAGGGTGAACCGCCCGCCGGAGGTGACGTGGAGCAGGGCCGCCTGCTCCCCGAGGGACACCGGATGCGTGTTCGGCAGCACGCTCACCGCCGTACCCACCCGCAGCCGCCGGGTCCGCCCCAGCAGCAGCGCCGCCAGCGTCACCGCCGACGGGCAGACCCCGTACGGGACGAAGTGGTGCTCGGCGATCCAGATCGAGTCCAGCCCGGCCTCCTCGGCCACCTCGGCGGTCCGCACCGCCCGGTGCAGCGCCTCCCCCTGTCCCTGGCCCGGGAACTGGGCCGCCACTACAAACGCTCCTACGCGCATCGCCCTTGGCCTCCTCGCGGCTGGCGCGGCCTCCCCCAGGTGGACCGGCTCATGACTCGTTGATGGCATCAACGTCACTGGCAACAACGTCTGACACGTGCCAAAGGCACGGCCTGACAGGAAAGTTATTGAGATAGTCGGGCCAGTTCCGTTCGGAGGAGGGCCTTCACCGGACACCCTGCGGGTAGCACGGCTCGCTGCGCGTAGTCTGGGGGAAAGTCACTGCCCGCCGCGCCTTCGTGAGGTATACGTGTCACCGCGCCACAACCGCCCCAGGGGCGGAGAGACCCCGGACGAACGGCCCGGCTCCGGCTACGACCGCTACGGGCTGGAGCGGACCGAGGAGTATCTGGGCGAGGAGTGGAAGGTCCGGCACGTGGCGGGCGCCAGTGCGGCGGGCAAGCGCTACCGCTGCCCCGGCTGCGACCAGGAGATCCCCTCGGGCACCCCGCACGTGGTGGCCTGGCCCGAGTACGGCGGCGTGGACGACCGCCGGCACTGGCACAAGGCCTGCTGGAACGCGAAGGACCGCCGCACCTCCAAGGTGCAGCGGTCCCGCAACGCCCCGCGGTACTGAGCGGCGACGCTCAGACGTCCCGGCGGCGGACCACGGCGTACGAGGCGGCGATCGCGCCGGCCGTCACCAGGAGGAGCAGCGTCACCTGGGCCAGGTCGCTGGGCATCGACGCACCCCCGACCCCGCTGTCCTGCATCCCGAAGAGCTGGAACAGCCCGACGGGCGCGTTGTAGCGGAGCACCAGCAGGGCGAGCCCGTTGGTGACCGGCCAGACCGTCAGTATCGCCCCGAGCACCGGGGGCATGGTGACCACGCCGAGCATCACCGCGATGGCGCCCGCCGAGTGCCGTACCAGCGCCCCGACGGCGAGGGCGAGCAGGCCCAGCAGGGTCACGTAGAAGCAGCCGGCCAGCGCGCCCGCCCACTCGGTGAGGCCGTGCGGCCCGGCGGCGGGCCCGTTGTGCAGGATCGCCGCCCAGAGGCCGACGAAGCCCACCGAGCAGGTGGTGGTGGCGAAGGCGACCGTGCCGAAGACGAGGTACTTCGCGGTGAGCACCCGCAGCCGGTCGGGCGCGGCGGTGAACGTGGTGCGGATCAGGCCCGTGCCGTACTCGGAGGTGATCGTCAGCACGCCGAGCACGATCACGGCGATCTGCCCGACCATCAGCCCGAAGAGGGCCGGCGCGGTGTAGGGGAGGCTCTCGTAGTCGCGGGACGCGGTCTGGAGGACGGCGAGCATGCCGACGCCGACGACCAGGGACACGAGGGAGCCGAGCGTCCACAGGGTGGAGCGCACTGAGGTCAGCTTGGTCCACTCCGAGGCCAGCGCGTGCCCCAGGTGAGGGCGCGGCGTCGGCAGCGGGGAGGTGTAGGCGGCGGGTGTGCCCGGCCCGGATGCGTCCGGCCCCGGTGCGCTCGGCGTGCTCGACGCGGTCGCGCTCGCCGTCGGCTTCCCGGCGGGGGTGGTGGTCATCGGGGGTCCTCGGGGGTGTGCTGGGGGGAAGGGGCGAGGTCGGCGGCGGTGTCCGGCATCAGGAAGGGCCGCCGCTGCGATCCGGGGGGCGGGGGAGCGAAGAAGCTCGCCGCCGTCTCGGCCGTGACGGCCGCCCCGGCCTCGTCCTCCCACTCGGGGACGGTCAGCGGCTCGGGTTCCCACAGCTCGGCGCGGGGGTCGTCGGTGGAGGTGTACTCGACCGAGGTCTGCGTCATCCGCATGTAGGCCTCCTCCAGCGAGGCCCGGTGCGGGGACAGCTCCCACAGCCGTACGCCGGCGCCGTGCGCGAGGTCGCTGATCCGCGGGAGCTCCAGCCCGGTGACCCGCAGCGCCCCGTCGGGTTCCTGGAGGACCCGGCCGCCGGCCTTGGTCAGGGCGGTTCCCAGGGTGCGGCGGCCCTGGGGGTCCCCGTCGGCGGTGCGCACCCGCGCGAATCCGGCCGAGTTGTGTGTGATGAAGTCCTGCGTGCTCATGTCGGCCAGTAGCCGTCCCCGGCCGATCACGATCAGGTGGTCCGCGGTCAGCGCCATCTCGCTCATCAGGTGCGAGGAGACGAAGACGGTGCGGCCCTCGGCGGCGAGCCGGCGCATCAGGGTGCGGACCCAGAGGATGCCCTCGGGGTCGAGGCCGTTGACCGGCTCGTCGAAGAGCAGCACCTGCGGGTCGCCGAGGAGGGCGGCCGCGATGCCGAGCCGCTGGCCCATGCCGAGCGAGAAGCCCTTCGTCCGCTGGCGGGCGGCGGCCTGCAGGCCGACCACGCCGAGGACCTCGTCCACCCGCTTCTCGGGGATCCCGGAGAGCTGGGCGATGGCCAGCAGGTGGGTACGGGCCCGGCGGCCGCCGTGCACGGCCTTGGCGTCGAGCAGGGCGCCGACGTGCCGCTGGGCGTTGGGGAGCTCCCGGAAGGGGAGGCCGTTGATCGTGACATGACCGGAGGTGGGCCGGTCCAGGCCGAGGATCATGCGCATGGTGGTCGACTTGCCGGAGCCGTTGGGCCCGAGGAAGCCGGTCACGTGACCGGGCTTGACCTGGAAGGACAGCTGGTCGACGGCGGTTTTGGTGCCGAAACGCTTCGTCAGGCCGACTGCCTCGATCATCGTGCTGCCCCTTGTCGGCCCCGGACGGCTCTCGCCCGCCTATGCCCTAAGAGGGTATCGAGCCCCGGCCGGTTCCCGCCGGGGCCGGATCCCTGAGCTCTCCCTGAGATCCGGCCCGGGGTTTTCCCGTAGTACGCGAGGCGTCCGCCTTGAGACGGAGGCGCCGCCGTCAGGCGTCCCGCTTCCCGAGGACGAGGTAGCCGCCGATCACCGCCGCCGCCACCCACAGGACCATGATCCCGAGACCGCCCCAGGGGCCGTAGGAGGCCTCGGCGCTGTCCATGGCCCCGGGCACGACCTGCATGATCCGGGTGCCGGCCTGGTCGGGGAAGTACTGGGCGACCTGCCGGGTGGCCTCCACGGCCCCGAGGATGGTCGAGATCAGGAAGAAGAACGGCATCAGGATGCCGAGCGCCAGCATCGAGCTGCGCAGCATCATGGCCACGCCCATGGAGAAGAGGGCGATCAGCGCCATGTAGAGGCCCGCGCCGATGACCGCGCGCAGGACGCCGTCCCCGCCGATGCCGATGCCGTGCTCGCCCAGGATCGCCTGCCCGAGGAAGAAGGACAGGAAGCTGGTGACGAGGCCCACGGCCAGGGCGAGCCCGGTGGCCGCGGTGAGCTTGCCCAGCAGGAAGCTCCCGCGGGCCGGCACGGCGGCCAGCGAGGTGCGGATCATGCCGGAGCTGTACTCGGTGCCGACGACCAGCACCCCGAAGACGATCATGGCGAGCTGGCCGAGGCTCATGCCCGTGAAGCTCGCGAAGGTCGGGTCGAAGCTGAGCTGCTGCTCCTTGGCCATGTTCTTGAAGCCGGCGGCGAAGACGGCGCACAGCGCGGCGCCGATCCCGACCGTGACGACCAGGGCCGAGGCCAGGGTCCAGGTGGTGGAGGCGACCGTGCGGATCTTCGTCCACTCGGAGCGGAGGACGGCGGGGAAGGAGGCCACGGTCACTCGCCGCCCTTTCGGGGTGCGTGGGCGTGGTACTCGACGGAGTCCGCCGTCATGCGCATGAACGCTTCCTCCAGTGAAGCCCGTTGCGGGCTGAGTTCGTGCAGCACGATCTGGTGCTGGGCGGCGAGTTCGCCGAGCTGCTCGCTCGCGATGCCGTCGATTTCCAGGGTGCCGGTCGCGGGGACGCCGATGGCGTCGATGCCGGCCTGGTGCAGGACGTCCCTGAGCCGTTCCTGCTGCGGCGAACGCACGCGCACGTAACTGCGCGAGTTCTGGTGGATGAAATCCGCCATCGACAAGTCGGCGAGGAGCTTTCCCTGACCGATGACCACCAAATGGTCTGCGGTCAGCGCCATTTCACTCATCAGATGGGAAGAGACGAAGATCGTTCTCCCCTCCGACGCCAGACCCTTCATCAGATTGCGGATCCAGAGAATTCCCTCGGGGTCCAGACCATTGACGGGTTCGTCGAACATGAGGATCTCCGGATCACCCAGCAGGGCAGCGGCGATTCCCAGCCGTTGGCCCATTCCGAGCGAAAATCCTTTCGACTTCTTCTTCGCCACCGGCGTCAGGCCGACCAGGTCCAGCACCTCGCCGACCCGGCTCTTCGGGATCCGGTTCGCCTGGGCGAGGCAGAGCAGGTTGTTGTAGGCGCTGCGGCCGCCGTGCATGGCTTTGGCGTCCAGCAGCGCACCGATGTGCTTCAGCGGTTCCTTGAGGTCCCGGTAGTGCTTTCCGTCGATCCGGACCGTGCCACTGGTCGGGTGGTCGAGGTCCAGCATCATGCGCATGGTCGTCGACTTCCCGGCCCCGTTGGGGCCGAGGAAGCCGGTGACCGCCCCCGGTCTGACCTGGAAGCTGAGGTGGTCCACGGCGGTCTTCGCGCCGAATCGCTTGGTGAGGCCCTCTAGCTCGATCATGCGGCCACGCTAGAACGCCGCAGGGCCGTACGCCACCTCGAAAGGTGATGTACGGCCCTGTATGCCCGATTTCGACTACCGGGAAGTAGCTCCGCGTGCGTACGGGGGTGTATCCGCACGCGGGCGCAAGGGAGTTGCTACCGGCTCTGCTGGGCCGGAACGCCGCGGGTCACGGGCTCGTCGTCGATCGGGGAGCCGGCGGCGGCCACGGCCGCGCCGGTCAGGGTCGCCAGCATCTCGCGGACGTTGGTCAGCTGGGCGTTGATGGAGTCGCGGCGGTTGGTGAGCGCCGCCAGTTCGCGCTCGGACTCGCTGCGGATGCGGTCGGCCTTGGCGTTGGCGTCGGCGACGATGTCCTCGGCCTGGCGCTGCGCGGTCTCGACGGTCTGGCGGGCCCGGCGCTCGGCGTCCGTGCGCAGCTTCTCGGCCTCCAGGCGCAGCTGCTCGGCGCGGTGCTCGATCTCGGCGAGGCGCTTCTCGGCCTTCTGCTGGCGCGAGGCCAGGTCGCGCTCGGACTGCTCGCGGCGCTTGGCCAGGTTGGTCTCGAAGTCCGCGGCGGCCTGGGCGGCCTTGGCGCGGGTCTCCTCGAACAGGGCGTCGGCTTCCTCGCGCTTGGAGGCGGCGTCCTTCTGGGCCTCGGCGCGCAGGGTGGCGGCGTCGCCCTTCGCCTTCTCGACGATGCGGACGCCCTCGTCCTCCGCCTTCGACTTCCGGTCCGCGGCGAACGACTCGGCGTCGTTGCGCACCTGCTGCGCGGCGGACTCGGCCAGCTCACGGTGCTGCTCGGCCGCGCGACGGGCCTCCTCGCGCAGGTCCTTCGCCTCCTCCTCGGCCAGCCGCAGGATCTTCTCGACCCGGGCGCCGAGCCCGGCGTACGACGGCTCCGCGTCGCTCACCTGGGCCTGGGCGTTCTGCGTTTCGAGGTGCAGCTCCTCGATCCGCTTTTCCAGAGAGTTGATACGTCCAAGGGCGCTGTCGCGGTCGGAGACCAGCTTGGTAATGCGGTCGTCCACCTGACCGCGGTCGTAACCACGCCGCACGAGCTCGAAGCCGAAGGGGGAGGAAGTGTCGCTCATGGGGTTCCTGTCGAATGAGACCGATGAGGTGCTACGTGAGGTGTTAAGGGGAATCCTAGGCGCCCGGGCGGCGTGTCATCGAGTCAATCCGCGTTTGCCCTGGACAATGACACCCCTTTTGAGTGGCAAGGCGACGGAATGATTGTCACTCCTTCGACTGAACCTCCCTCAGAAGCACACATCCTGCGTTCCGACTACCCCTCCGACGCCTTACCGCCCGAACGAGTGGACCCCGCTGATGCGCCGGCCTTCACGCCCCCCGCGCCCTGGCCGCCCAAAGCGGGCTTTCCGCCACCCGAAGGTGCCTCGAATGATTCCAACGCCTCAAGAACGTCCTGGACACGGGAGATCTCCGCCTGAATGTCCTCGCGCCTGCGCACCAGGACCTCCAGCTCGCGCCGCCCCTCGTCCACGAGCCGCTCGGCCTCCGCCTGCGCCTCCGCGAGCACCTTCTCGGCCTGCCGCGACAGCTCCGCCTTCTTCTGCTCCGCCTCCTTGAGCAGCGTCTCCGCCTTGCGCACCGCGGCGATGCGGACCTTGCTCGCCTCGCTGCTCGCGTCCGACACCAGCTCCTTGGCCTTCGCCTCCGCCTCGGCGCTCTGCTCGGTCGCCGCCCGGACCAGCTTGTCCACGCGTTCGCCGGCCGACTTCATCTGCTCCGCCGACTCCCGGCGGGCACGCTCGTGCAGCTCCTCGACCTCGGACTCGACGCGCGAGCGCAGCTCCTCCGCCCGCTCCCTTATGGCGGCGGCGTCCGTACGCGCCCCGACCAGCAGCTCGTCGGCGTCCGTACGGGCCTTCTCCACCAGGGAGTTGCCCTCGACGGTCGCCTCCGAGGTGATCCGCGCGGCCTCCTTGCGCGCCGCGTCCACCATCGCGTCGGCCTGCTCCTCGGCCGCCGTGGTGGCGGCCAGCGCCTGCCGGCCCGCGTCGGAGGTCAGCTTCTCGGCCTCGGCCGCAGCCTCCGTGATGAGCCGGTCCACCTGCTCCGCGGCCTCGCGGCGGCGCTTGTTGGCCTCCTCGCGCGCCTCGTCCAGCGCCCGCTCGGACTCCTCGCGGGCCTCCGCACGCGTCCGCTCCGCCTCGGTGGCCGCCTCCGCCTTGACCCGCTCCGCCTCGGAACGGGTACGAGTCGCGTGCTCCTGCGCCGAGGCCAGCGCCTCGGCCGCGTCCGCGCGCAGCCTCTCGGCCTCCGTGGCCGCGTCGCCGATCGTGCGCTCGTTGTCCTTGCGGGTCTGCTCGGTGAGCTTCTCCGCCTCGGACACCGCCTCCGTGATGAGCCGGTCCGCCTGCTCGGCGGCCTCCGTGCGCAGCCGGTTGCCCTCCGCGCGCGCCTCGTCGAGGGTCTGCTCCGCCTCGCGCTCGGCGCTCGCCAGGGTCTCGTTCGCCGCGACCGTGACGCGCTCCGCCTCCGCGGTGGCCTCGCCGATGATCCGGCCGCCCTCGGTGCGCGCCTCGTCCAGGGTGCGCGCGGCCTCGGCACGCAGCCGGTCCGCCTCCGCCGAGGCCTCGCCGACCGTGAGTTCGTTGGCCGCGCGGGTCTCCTCGACGAGCCGGTCGCCCTCCGCACGGGACTCGACCAGGATCCTCGCCGAATCCCGCTCGGCCGCGGCCAGCGTCGCCGCGGCCTGCGCCGTCAGCTTCTCCGCCTCGGCGGCGGCCTCGCTGACCAGGCGGTCGGCCTGTTCGGCGGCGTCGCTGCGCAGCCGGTTCGCCTCGGCCCGGGCCTCGTCCAGGACGGACGCCGCCTCGGCGCGCGCGGCCTCCGCCGCCTGCTCGGCCTCCGCGGTCAGGCGCTCGGCCTCCGCGGTGGCCTCGCCGACCGTCAGCTCGTTGGCCGCGCGGGTCTCCTCCGTCAGCCGCTCCGCCTCGGCGGCGGCCTCGGCGATGAGCCGGTCCGCCTGCTCAGCCGCCTCGCTGCGCAGCCGGTTGCCCTCGGCGCGGGCCTCGTCCAGGACGGACGCCGCCTCGGCGCGGGTGGCCTCGGCCGCCTGCTCGGCCTCCGCGGTGAGGCGCTCGGCCTCCGCGGTGGCCTCGGCGACCGTCAGCTCGTTGGCCGCGCGGGTCTCCTCCGTCAGCCGCTCCGCCTCCGCCGTCGCCTCGGCCGTGATCCGGGCGCCCTCGGCGCGGGAGGCCTCCAGGGACTCCGCCGCCTCGTTCCGGATCCGGTTGGCGTCGTCGCGGGCGTCCGCCCGGGTCCGCGCCGCGTCGCGCTCGGACGCCGCCAGGGCGTCCGTCGCCTCCGTCCGCACCCGCTGCGCGTACTCGGCCGTGTCGGCGCGCAGCTGCTCGGCCTCGGCGATGGCGTCACCGACGGTGCGCTCGGCCAGGGCCTTCGCCGCGTCCGTCTCGATCTTGGCCTCGCTGCGGACGCGGGCCGCGTCCTCGCCGGCCCGCTCGCGCTCGGCGTGGGCGTCGGCGCGGACCCGGTCCGCCTCCTGCTCCGCCTCGGCGCGGGTGCGCTCCGCCGCGTGCTCGGCGGCGCTGCGCAGCCCGGCGATCTCCTCCTCGGCCTGCTCGTGCAGCCCGGCCACGGAGTCCCGTACCTGCTGGGCGGTGGCCTCGGCCGCCGCGACCAGCTCCGCCGCGCGGACCTCCGCCTCCTCGGTCAGACGGGCCGCCTCGGCCTGCGCCTCCTCCGAGCGCTTGCGGGCCTGCGCCAGTAGCTCCTCGCTCTGCTCGCGGGCCTGGGCCCGCTCGTTGCCCGCGTCCGTACGGGCCGCCGACAGGGTCTCCTCGGCCTCGCGGCGACGCCGGGCGGCCTCCTCCTGGGCGGCGGCCAGCGCCTCCGCGGCCTCCGCGGCGACCCGCTCGGCCGCCGCCTTCGCCTCGGCGCGCAGCCGGTCCGCGGTCTCCTGCGCCTCGGTGCGCACCCGCTCCGACTCGGCCTCCGCCTCGGCGCGCAGCCGTACGGAGACCAGCTCGGCCTCCGCGCGGACCCGGCCGGCGTCCTGCGCGGCCTCGGAGCGCAGCTGCTCGGCCTCCGCCTCCGCCTGGCCCTGGAGGGTGCGGATCCGCTCCGCCGACTCGGCGCGCAGCCGGTCGCTCTCCTCGGTGGTCTCCTTGCGGATGTTCTCCGCCGCGAGGCGGGACTCGCGCAGGGTCTGCTCGGCCGACGCCAGGCGCGCCTCGGCCTCCGACTGGAGCCGGGACAGCTCCGCGTCGGCCTCCGCCCGCTTGGCCGCCAGGGCCTGCTCGGTCTCCTCGCGCCGCGCGCGGGCCGCCGCGTCCGCCTCGGCGGCGACCGCCCCGGCCTGCTCCTCGGCCTCGGCACGCAGCCGCTCGGCCTCGGCGCGGGTGCGCTCCAGGGTCTCCTCGGCCTGCCGGCGCAGGGTGGTGGCCCGCTCCACGGCCTCGGCGCGGACCCGCTCGCTCTCGGCGGTCGCGCCCGAACGCAGCTCGTCGGCGTCCGCCTTCGCCTTGCCCAGGAGCTCCTCGGCGGTCTTGGCCGCCTCCTCGATCTGCCCGACCGCCTCGCGGCGGGCCTCGCCGCGGATCCGCTCGCCCTCGGCGACGGCCTCGGCGCGCAGCTGCTCCGCCTCGCCGCGCAGCCGCCGCGCCTCCTCCTGGAGTTCGACGGTGCGGGCCCGGTACTCCTCGGTGTCGTCCTTCGCGGCGCCCTTGAGCTCGTCGGCCGTGGCCGCGGCCTGGGCGCGCAGCCGCTCCGCCTCGGCCTCCGCCTCACGGCGGATCCGCTCGGCCTCCTCGGAGGCGGCGCGGGTGGTCGCCCGGGCGTCCTCCGAGGCCTTGTTCAGCACGTCCTCGGCCGTACGGGCCGCCTTGGCCAGCTGCGCCGCCATGTCCTCGGCGGCGGCCGTACGGGCCTGCTCGCCGGCCTCGGTGCGCAGCCGCTCCGCCTCCGCGCGGGCGTCGGCCAGCGCGTGCTCGGCCTCGGCCTTGAGGGCCTCGGCCTCCTTGGTGGCCTCGCCGACCAGCCGGGCCACCTGCTCCTTCGCGGTGCGGGTGCGCTGCTCGTTGACGGACTCGGCCGAGGCGAGCTGCCGGGCGGCGCTCTCCTTGGCCTCCGCGAGCAGGGCCTCGGCCTCCGCCCGGGCCGCGCGCAGCGCCCCGTCGGCCTCCTGGACCCGCGCCTCGGCGACCCGGCCGAGGTCCATCGTCTGCTGCCGGGTCTGCTCGGCCTCGGCGGTGGTGGTGGTGCGCAGCCGCTCGGCGTGCTCGGTGGCCTCCTGGGCCTGCGCGGAGGCGGCGGCCAGCAGCCGTTCGGCCTCCTTGCGGGCGCGCAGCAGCGAGGACTCGGCCTCGGCGCGGGCCGCCTCGGCGTCGGCGGCGAGCCGGCGGCGGGCCTCCTCGGCGGTCCGGGCGGCCTCGGCACGGGCGGCGTTCAGCGCCTGCTCGGCCTCGGCGCGGGACTCCTCCATGAGCCGGCGGGCCTGGGACTCGGTGCGGGCGCGCAGCTGCTCGGCCCAGGCCACGTTCTCGTTGACGTGCGCCTCGACGGTCTGGCGGCGCTCGTTGAGCTCCTGGTCCAGGCGCTGGCGGCGGTTGACGGCCTCGGCGTGCAGCTCGGCCTGCAGGCGCGCCTGGTGCTCGGCGTGCTCCTGGAGGATGCGCTGGGTCTGCGCCCGGGCGTCGCGCAGTTCGCGCTCGGCGTCGGAGCGCATCTGGTCGGCCTGGATCTGGGCATTGCGCAGCAGCTGCTCCGCCTGGTATCCCATGTCCGCGCCGTCGTAGGCGGGCCGGGACGCGAGGGCGCGACGCACCTCGTGCAGCTTGGCCCGCAGCACCTCGACCTGGTAGCCCAGGTCCTCGGCGTGCTGGACGGCCTTCCCGCGCTCCTTCCTCAGCCGCTCCATCTCGGCTTCGAGGCGCGTGAGATGGTCGGCTTCAGCCTGATGGCTCTCCTGGCTTTCGTAGCCGAGCACAGCGCGGTCCCGTCCGTCCCCTGGTCGCAAGCTCACTCCCAATTGAGCATCGCTCGCCCGCTGAACGACGCCCCCGGGGAAATGGTGTCAGAAACCGGGGCAGGGGTATCGGGCCCCGCCCCGTCTCCGACCGAACCCCGGCCGAGCCATGGCCACTCTACCGGCCGGGGAATGGGGGCATCAGTGCTCAGGGTTGCTGGTGACCAGTTCGGTGAGGACTCCGTGGCAGTCCTTGGGGTGCAGGAAGGTGATCCGGGAGCCCATCGAGCCGGTGCGGGGCTCGTCGTAGAGGACCCGGACGCCCTTGCCGCGGATGGCCTCGGCGTCGCCGTCGACGTCCGCTGTGCCGAAGGCGATGTGGTGGACGCCCTCGCCGTTCTTGGCGAGCCACTTGCCCACCGCCGAGTCCTCGCGGGTGGGCTCCAGGAGCTGGAGGTAGGAGGCTCCGCCGTCGGAGGTTTCGTTGATCTTGAGCATGGCCTCGCGCACGCCCTGCTCCTCGTTGACCTCGGTGTGGAACACCTCGAAGCCGTACGTGGCACGGTAGAACTCGACGGTCTTGTCCAGGTCGAAGCAGGCGATCCCGATGTGGTCGATTCTTGTCAGCATGGGTCCAGTGCACCGCCGAGGAGGGTCGTCACGCAACGTGCCAGCGATCACACCGACTGCCCGGTGACGGCGCGGGTACTGCTCAGTACATTCAGGTAAACCCTCGTTCACTCCTCAGCTTCCCCGCTGAAAGGGGATTCGCCCTCATGTCCGGAACGAACAACACCACCTCAGTGATCGTCGCCGGGGCCCGCACGCCCATGGGGCGGCTGCTCGGCTCGCTGAAGTCCTTCTCGGGCGCCGACCTCGGCGGCTTCGCCATCAAGTCCGCGCTGGAGCGGGCCGGCATCTCCGGCGACCAGGTCCAGTACGTGATCATGGGCCAGGTGCTCCAGGCCGGCGCGGGCCAGATCCCCGCCCGCCAGGCCGCCGTCAAGGCCGGCATCCCGATGAACGTGCCCGCGCTCACCATCAACAAGGTGTGCCTCTCGGGCCTCGACGCGATCGCCCTCGCCGACCAGCTCATCCGCGCGGGCGAGTTCGACATCGTGGTCGCGGGCGGCCAGGAGTCGATGACCAACGCCCCGCACCTGCTGCCCAAGTCCCGCGAGGGCTACAAGTACGGCGCGATCGAGATGCTCGACGCGATGGCCCACGACGGCCTGACCGACGCCTTCGAGAACATCGCGATGGGCGAGTCCACCGAGAAGCACAACACCCGCCTGGGCATCGAGCGCGCCCCGCAGGACGAGTTCGCCGCCGGCTCCCACCAGCGGGCCGCCGCCGCGCAGAAGAACGGCGTCTTCGAGGCCGAGATCACCCCGGTGGAGATCCCGCAGCGCAAGGGCGAGCCGGTGATCTTCTCCGTCGACGAGGGCATCCGCCCCGAGACCACGGTGGAGTCGCTGGGCAAGCTGCGCCCGGCGTTCGCCAAGGACGGCACGATCACCGCCGGCACCTCCTCGCAGATCTCCGACGGCGCCGCCGCCGTGGTCGTGATGAGCAAGGCCAAGGCCGAGGAGCTGGGCCTGGACTGGATCGCCGAGATCGGCGCCCACGGCAACGTGGCCGGCCCGGACAACTCCCTCCAGTCGCAGCCCTCGAACGCGATCCTGCACGCCCTGAAGAAGGAGGGCCTGGAGGTCGCCGACCTGGACCTGATCGAGATCAACGAGGCCTTCGCGGCGGTCGCCGTGCAGTCAATGAAGGACCTCGGCGTGACCCCGGAAAAGGTGAACGTCAACGGCGGCGCCATTGCCCTGGGCCACCCGATCGGCATGTCCGGCGCCCGCGTGGTGCTCCACCTGGCGCTGGAGCTCAAGCGCCGCGGCGGCGGTGTCGGTGCGGCCGCGCTGTGCGGCGGCGGTGGCCAGGGCGACGCCCTCGTGATCCGCGTCCCGAAGGCGTAGGTGCTGCCCTTATGGCGACGGTGGACGTCCCCGCGCTGGTGGCGCAGGCCCGCGAGGGCCGGCCGCGGGCGGTGGCCCGGCTGATCTCGCTGGTCGAGGGGGCGTCCCCGCACCTGCGCGAGGTCATGGCCGCCCTGGCCCCGCTGACGGGCGGCGCGTACGTGGTCGGGCTGACCGGCTCCCCGGGGGTCGGCAAGTCGACCTCGACCTCGGCCCTGGTCAGCGCGTACCGCAAGGCCGGCAAGCGGGTCGGCGTGCTCGCGGTGGACCCGTCCTCGCCCTTCTCGGGCGGGGCCCTGCTCGGCGACCGGGTCCGCATGTCGGACCACGCCTCCGACCCGGGGGTCTACATCCGCTCCATGGCCACCCGGGGGCACCTGGGCGGGCTGGCGTGGGCGGCGCCGCAGGCGATCCGGGTGCTGGACGCGGCGGGCTGCGACGTGGTCCTGGTCGAGACGGTCGGCGTCGGTCAGTCGGAGGTGGAGATCGCCTCGCAGGCCGACACCTCGGTGGTGCTGCTCGCGCCCGGGATGGGCGACGGGATCCAGGCGGCCAAGGCCGGGATCCTGGAGATCGGCGACGTGTACGTGGTGAACAAGGCCGACCGGGACGGCGCGGACGCGACCGCCCGGGAGCTGAACCACATGCTGGGCCTGGGCGAGTCCCGGGGTCCCGGCGACTGGCGCCCGCCGATCGTCAAGACGGTCGCGGCCCGGGCCCAGGGCATCGACGAGCTGGTCGAGCAGCTGGAGAAGCACCGGGCGTGGATGGACGAGCGCGGGGTGCTCGCCGAGCGCCGTGCGGCGCGGGCCGCGCGCGAGGTGGAGACCATCGCGATCACCGCGCTGCGGAGCCGGCTGGCCGACCTACACGGGGACGCGCACCTGGGAGCCCTGGCCGGGCGGGTCGCCGCCGGCGAGCTGGACCCGTACGCGGCGGCCGACGCGCTGCTGGAGAGCCTGACCGAGGGCTGAGCCCTCGGGGGCGGGGCGGGGGGTTCTCTCTCCCCGCCCCGCCCTTCCTCCGTGTTCCGGGGCCGTGCCCCGGACCCCGCGCCCCGACAGCCGGCGGCGGTCAGGAACCGTCGCTTCCGTCGTTGTCGTTGTCGTTTTCGTCGTTGTCGTTCGAGTCCGAGTGGGACGGGGTGACCTGGGCCGTCGTGGCGTTCACGTCGACGTTCGCGGTGGTGCCGTCGGTGGCCTTGATCTCGACGTGCCAGTACGGGGCGTGGCCGTTGTCATCGTCGTCGTCCCAGTCGAGCGAACGGACCTGGCCCGGGTGCGCGGCGAGTGCCGCCTTCATGGCCTGGTCGGCGGTGACCTTGGCGGCGATCAGCGCCTTGTACTCGCCGCTGTCCTCGTCGTGGTCCTGGTTGCGCTGGGTGACGGCTCCGCTCGCGGCGTTCACCTCCAGCTCGGCATGGCCCTTGCCGTCCTTGCCGATCACGTTCACGTGCCAGACCGAACCGTCCTGGTCGAGGGACTCGACGTAGCCCGGGTAGTGCTTCAGGGCCGCCGCCGCGGCCCCCTGGGCGTCGACGTCGGCACGGGCGGCGGTGGCGGCGGGAACGGTTCTCGCCGCGTCGGCGGATGCCGCTGCCGCGGCCGCCACCGGGCCTCCCGCCACCAGGGCCACGGACACGGCCGCAGAGACATACAGGGTGCGCTTCATGGCTGGACCTCCTAGGGCCGGCCGGAGCGCATGCGGTTGCCCGGCGTTCGGCCGGCGATGAGCTGTACCGCCCATTCTCCGGCCGACCGCCGGGTACGGCGCCTTGAGCGCCGGGTTCAGATCTTGCCGCGGGTGCCGCGCAGGTGCTCCGCGACGGGCGCCAGCGAGCTGCGCAGGGCCTGGAGGGCCTCCGGGGAGAGCAGGTCGATGAAGTGCTCCCGGACGGAGGCCACGTGGTGCGGGGCGACCTTGCGCATGGTGTCCATGCCCTCGTCGGTGAGGACGGCGTACAGGCCGCGCCGGTCGGACTCGCAGTTGACCCGGCGCACCAGGCCCGCGGTCTCCATGCGGGTGATCTGGTGGGACAGCCGGCTCTTGGACTGGAGGGTGGCGGTGGCGAGGTCGCTCATGCGCATCCGGTGCCCCTCCGACTCCGAGAGGTTCACGAGGATCTCGTAGTCGTTGTTGGTGAGTCCGAAGGGCTGGAGATCCTTTTCCAGCTGGTGCATCAGCAGTCTGCTGACGTCCAGGTGGGTGCGCCAGGCGCACTGTTCGGCATCGGTTAGCCAGCGGGTGGCCGTCTCGGTCTCCATCGTCTCCATGAAAGAACTCTACCTAAGAAGTTGAATTACGTACAAAAATACGACGATCTGCGGAACGCGCGGAACATCACAGTCCGAGCCGCCGCTGGAGGTCGCCGAGCTGCCCCGGCATCCGCGGCACACCCAGCCCCAGCTGCCCCAGCGGACCCTGGCCGGCCCCCGGAACGCCCTGCGACTCGCCCACCCCGGCGCCCACCGCGCCGACCGCCTGCTCGGCCATCAGCAGCTCGGTCGACTGGAGCAGCACCGTCCCGGCGCCGACGAACTCGAACTGGTGCTCCTCGCCCGAGGTGCCCCCGATGCCGGTCAGTGCCCGCAGCCCGCCGATCACGCCGGACATGTAACCGTGGTCGTAGTGGTGGCACGGGGAAGGGCAGTCCGCCCAGCCCACCAGGGCCTGCGGGTCCACGCGCAGCGGCGGCTCCATGAACACCACCGGTCCGTTGGACGCCGCCACGAACTTCCCGGTTCCGATCAGCGTCAGGAATCCCGGCACGATCGACTGCTTGAGGGCCAGCGAGGGCTGGTACGCCAGCAGGTTCCCCGACCGGATGGTCAGGTTTCCATTATCCAGATCGTACGAGTTGACGTCGAAGGCCCGGTCGGCCAGCAGCATCTTGCCCTGGCCCTCGGCCACCACCCAGTCGCTCGCGTGCAGCGGCGAATGGAAGCTGGTGCGCAGCAGCCGGTCGAAGCGGCCGTTGCCGATGCCGTTGAACTCGATGCGCCCGTAGTACGAGATCATCTTGCCCTTCTGCAGGAACCACTGGTTCCCCTTGAGCTCCACGCAGAAGGTGTACTTGTTGACGTTGTCGTCGGAGGGCAGCGTGTGCGGGTCGAAGACCGTCGGACCGCCCGGCCCGCCGGTCACGGGGCCAAAGTTCACAGCTTCTCCTCCGAGGCCTGTACGTAGACCGCGCCCTGGCCGGAGAGCTCCAGCTGGAACGCCTCGCCCGAGCCGCGCCCCACCATGTCCCGCCAGCCGAGCGCGGTGGAGAGCTTGTTCCTGACGTCCCCGTGGTGGGCCACGTACGCCTGCGGGTCGACGTGGACCGGCCGGTTCGGGGTGATGGGGAGCTCGATGACCCCGCCGTGGGCCATCACGGCGACCGCGCCGTGGCCCTTGAGGGTGGTGGTGAACAGGCCCTGCCCGGTCACCTGGCCGCGCACCATGCCCATGACACCGCCCTGCGAGCCCATGAACATCGTGCCCTGCTGGAGGGTGCCGTCGAAGGCGAGCAGCCGGTCGGCCTCCACGTAGAGGGTGTCGCCCTGGAGGTTGATCACTTGGATGTGGTGGCCGCCGTGGCCGAACATCACCGTGCCGCTGCCCTCGACCTCCATCAGCGGGGTCTGCTCGTTCGCCACCCGGCGCCCGATCATGCCCATGACGCCGCCCTGGCCGCCGGTGATGCTCGGCGTGAAGGAGACCTCGCCGCGGTAGGCGAGCATCGCCCCGCGCTGGCTGTACATCTTCTGCCCGGGGACCACCTGGGCCTCGACCATCTTCGAGTTGATCTCGCGGAACGGCATCAGAGGTCACCCCCGATCGTGTTGCGCTCGCTGGGCTGCACGTACACCAGGCCCTCGCCCTCGAAGCGGATCTGGAACGCCTCGCCGCCGCCCTCGCCGATCAGCGTGCGGAAGCCGATCCCCGACTGGAAGGACTGCTGGAGGTTCCCGGTGTGGGCGACGTACGCGCCCGGGTCCACCGAGAGCGGGTACTGGGCGCTGACGCGCAGCACCACCGCCGGCCCGTCGGACACGATCGCCGCCTGGCCGGTGCCCTCCACGGTCGTCGTGAAGAGCCCGTTGCCCGTACTGGCGCCGCGGAGCCCGGTGAACGTGGTGCCGGTGCGCAGGGAGGCGGCCGTGCACAGCAGGTTGCTGGACTCGACGTAGAGCTTCTCCCCGCGCAGGTCGACCAGGTTGATCTCACTCGCACGGTCCGCGAAGTAGCAGGTGCCGTGCCCCTGTACCTCCATCACGGTCATCTGCTCGCCGGTGAGCCGGCGCGTCACCATCCCGCGGAGGCCTTCGCCGCCGCCCGTCATCTTCTTGAAGGCCATCTGTCCGTCGTACGCGACCATGGAGCCGTTCTTCGCTTTCACGGCGTCCCCGGTCAGTTCGACGGCCAGCACCTTGCTGCCTTGGAGTCGGAACTGAGCCACGGGGATGACGGTATCGGCACCGGGCGGCACCGAACAGGGTCCGCAGGTCGATATACGCCACAATCGCCGGGGTTGGGGGTTCCGGCCCCCCGCCCGAAGATCCTCCGGAGCGGCTGAGACACTGGAGCGGACCGTGCCTCCAGCCCCGAAGGTTCCCCGTGGACATCAAGACCGCCTCCGCCCTGCACCGGCTGCGCCTCGTCTCCGTACCGGAGGCGCTGTCGTTCCCGGCCCTGCTGATCTTCGGCTCGCTGCTGAGCCGGATCTCGGACATCGACTACCTGATGATGCCGCTGGGCATCCTGCACGGGATCCTCTTCGTCATCTACGCGGTCTTCCTGCTGGACGTGTGGAACAAGGCGAAGTGGCCGCTGAAGAAGGTCGCCCTGTTCTTCCTGCTCGCCCTGCTGCCCTTCGGCGGGCTGTACGGCGACCGGCTGCTGAAGCGGGACGAGGCCGACAGCGTCGTCGCCGCCCGCGCGCGCGAGGCGGCCCGGGCGTGATCGTCGCGTTCTCGGTGACCCCGCTGGGGGTGGGTGAGGAGGTCGGCGAGTACGTCGCCGACGCGGTCCGCGTGGTGCGCGAGTCCGGGCTGCCGAACCGCACCGACGCCATGTTCACCACCGTCGAGGGCGAGTGGGACGAGGTGATGGACGTGGTCCGCCGCGCCGTCGCCGTGGTGGAGGAGCGTGCCCCCAGGGTCTCCTTCATCCTCAAGGCCGACATCCGACCCGGCGTCACCGACGGGATCACCTCGAAGGTCGAGACGGTCGAACGCCACCTCGCCGGCGGCTGACCCGGCCCGCCGAACTCCTTCCCGAAAGCGCCTCCCGCCCGTCCCGGCGGGGGGCGCTTTCGCATGCCCGGACCCGGAGCATGTGTGACCGGTCTCACTGTTGAGCGATCGCTCAAACCCGTCTAAGGTCGCGTTTGAGCGATCGCTCAACACGAGGGGCCGGGGGTGCGAACGGGATGGGCCTGTACGTCGAGACGGTGATCCGCACCGGGATGGACGAGCTGTGGGAGCGCAGCCAGGACCCGGCGCAGCACCAGCGCTGGGACCTGAGGTTCACCTCCATCGACTACCTCCCGCGCGTCGGTGACAAGCCCCAGCGCTTCCGGTACGCCACCCGCGTCCTGCCGTTCCTCTCCGTCGCCGGCACCGGGATCTCGGCTGGCGAGCGGCAGCGGCCCGACGGGACCCGGGTGTCCGCCCTGCGCTTCGCCTCGGACCATCCGCTGTCCCTGATCGCCGAGGGCAGCGGGTACTGGCGCTACGTCCCGGGCCCCGACGGGATCCGCTTCCTCACCGGCTACGACTACCGCCCGCGCTGGGGCCGCTTCGGAGTCCTCGCCGACCGGCTGGTCTTCCGTCCGCTCATGGGCTGGGGCACCGCCTGGTCCTTCGACCGGCTGCGGCTGTGGTGCGAACGCGGGACCCCGCCGGGCCGGGCCCTGGCCCGGGCCCTCGGCGAGAGCGTCCTGCGGGCGCTGGTCTGCGCCGCGGCCCTGGCCCTCGCGCCGCTCGCCGCCGCCCTGCCTGTCCTCGCCGCGGCGCTGCTGCTGCCGCCGCTCCCCGGCACCCCGGCCGCCCGCCGCTGCCTGCGGAGGCCGCCCGGCCGCACCGCCGTCACCGAACCCCGCCTGCTGACCACCCTGGAGCCGTCGTGACATCCATCTTCCGCGCCCACATGGGCGCCGACTTCGACCGCCTGCACCCCGAGCTCCAGCGCCGGTTCTCGGTCGGGCTGGAGAGCGGGGAGGGCTGCGTCGCCCAAGGGACCATGGAGCGGATCTGGCACGGGCGCGGCTTCGTGAAGCCCTTCCTGCGGCTCGGCGGGACCCGCAACATCCTGGTGCCGCGCGAGGGGCGCGACGTCCCGTTCGTCATCGAGAACATGCCCTACGCCGACTCGTACGGGCGCGAGACCGTCACCTTCGTACGGACCTTCCGGCTGCCCGGCGGGCCGCGCCGGTTCGACGCCACGATGATCCACAGCCCCGAGCGCGACTGCATCCTCGACTACCTGGGCACCCACCAGCACCTCGCGAGCGACCTGCACATGAGCGCCGAGCCCGACGGCTCCCTGCTCATCCGCTCCGGCGAGCACCGCTTCCGCGAGGGCCGCCTCGACTTCCGGGTGCCCGCGCTGGTGGGCGGGGACGCCGAGGTGCGCGAGTCCTTCGACGAGACCACCGGCCGGTTCCGGATCCGGGTCCGGGTGACCAACCCGTACTTCGGGCCGCTCTTCGGCTACGAGGGCAGCTTCACCGCCCGGTACGTGGACGTCCGCACCCACGGGGTGCGCGGCGGTCTGCGGCCCGTCCGCGAAGAGGCCCGGGCATGAGCGCGGCCACCAAGGAGAAGCTCCTCGAAGGGGCCCTGCGCACCCTCGTCGAGCAGGGCGTCGCCAAGACCTCCGCCCGGAACATCGCCGCCACCGCCGGGGTCGCCCAGGGGCTGGTCTTCTACCACTTCGGCTCCGTGGATGAACTCCTCGCCGAGGCCTGCCGGTACGGCGCCGCGCAGCGCGTCGCGCGCCACCGCGACCGGCTCGCCGCGCTGGGCAGCCTCACCGAACTGCTGGAGTTCGCCCGCGCGATGCACGCCGAGGAACGGGCCGGCGGCTACGTCGCCGTGCTCGGGCAGCTGCTGGCGGCCGCGCAGTCCTCCCCGGCCCTCGCCGCCGCGACCGCCGACGGGCTCGGCCTGTGGATCGCGGAACTGGAGGCGGTCCTCACCCGGCTGCTCGCGGCGACCCCGCTGGCCGGCTTCGCCGACCCGGCGGGCCTGGCCCGGGCCACGGCCGCCTCCTTCGTCGGCATCGAGCTGTACGAGGGGGTCGACCCCGACGGGGCCGGCCGCGCCCTCGACGCCCTGGAACAGCTGGCCGCCCTGGCCTCGGTACTGGAGGGCCTCGGCCCGCTGGGCCAGCGCGCCGTCCGCCACGGCCTGCGCCGCGGCGCCCGCGGCTGAGGGCGCGGGCCCGGTCAGGCGGCCGGGGTGCCCGAGGCGAGGGCTATCGCCAGGGGGGTGCGCTCGTAGCGGACCTGGTGGCCGTGGCGGGACGGGATCAGCAGGCCCGCCTCCCGGAGGACCTTCAGGTGGGCCGAGACCGTCGACGGGGCCAGGCCCAGCCGGTGGGCCAGGGCCGTGGTCGAGGCCGGCTCCTCCAGGGCGCACAGCACATCGGCCCTGACGGGGCCGAGCAGGCGGGCCAGCGCGGCCGGGGTGTCCTCGCGTACCGGGGTCCACAGCGCGCCGATGCCCCGGGCCGCGTAGACGACGGTCGGCTGCCAGGGCGGGTCGAAGCCGCCCGCGATCTGCGGCCAGACGAAGGCGCTCGGCATCAGCAGCAGCCCCTGGCCGCCCAGGACGCGCTCGTGGTGGGAGGGCCGCTCGATGGTCAGGGTGAGCGAAGCGGAGTCCCAGGCGAGGTCCGGGTGCAGCCCGTCGAAGAGCGCCTCCAGCCCGCCGGCCGCGAGGCGGCGCGAATGGAAGAGGACGTCCGCCTCCAGCAGGGCCCGCAGCCGCGGCCAGTGCGGCTCGACCAGGACGTTCCAGGCCCGCTCCAGCAGATCGGCCAGCTCCCGTACGGACCGCGCGGGATCCGCGAGCAGGGACCGGCCCAGGTCGCTGTCGAGCGCGCCCGGCGTGCACTCCAGCGCCTTGCGCATGTCCTCGCGCGCCTCGGCCGGGTCCGCCGCGCGCACCAGCGCGAGCTCCTCCTCGAAGGAGACGCCCGGTCCGCTCGGCGGTGGGCTGATGAAGTCCGTGCTGTGCCCCCGCCGCGGCATCAGCAGCCACAGCGGCCGCAGGTCCAGCCCCGCGGCCGCGGCGCGGATCCCGCGCAGCCAGGGCAGGTGGTAGCCCTGCCGGTCCGGGCGCTTGAGGGTGCGGACCGCCTCCTGGGTCTCCCACAGGGGCGACAGCGCGAACCGGCACCGCAGCAGGTCCGCGTGCCCGAAGTGGTGGAGCAGCCCCATGGCCGGCCGCCTCCCTTCGTGTAGCGCGACGGCACCGACCCGAGGACTCTGCCCCAACATTCGCCCCCACGCGAATCCCTGGGCCCCCGGCCCCGGCCCCGGGAAGCTGCGGCCATGCCGACCGACTCCCGAGCCCCCGCCGGCGGGGCCGCACCACGCACCGGCCCGCCCCGCCGCCCCACCGCGCCGCGGACCGGCTACCGGGACGTGTTCCGCGTCCCCGAGTTCCCCGCCGTCTTCGCCGCGCACCTGATGTCCGTCCTCGGCGTCGTCGTCGCCGAGATCTCCCTCACCGTCCTCGTCTACCGCGCCACCGGCTCCCCGCTGATGAGCGCGCTCACCTTCGCCCTCGGCTTCCTCCCCTACGCCCTCGGCGGCACCCTGCTCGCCCCCCTCGCCGACCGGTACCCCGCCCGGCGGGTGCTCGTCGTCTGCGACCTGCTGTGCGCCGCCTGCGCCGCGGCCATGGTCTGGCCGGGGACCCCCGTCGCCGGGATCCTCGTCCTGCGCTGCGCCATGGCCGCCGTCGCGCCCCTCTTCCAGGGCGCCCGCAGCGCCTCCCTCGCCGACATCCTCGGCCCCGGGGAGTCCTTCGTCCTGGGCCGGTCGCTGCTGCGGATGGTCGCGCAGAGCGCCCAGCTCACCGGCTTCGGCCTCGGCGGACTGCTGCTGGCCTTCCTCGCCCCGCGCGGGGCGATCGCCCTCACCGCCGCCGGGTTCCTGGCCTCCGCGCTGCTGCTGCGCCTGGGCACCAGGGCCCGGCCCGCCCGCGCCGGCGCCGGCCGGGCCTCCGCGCTCGGGGGGATGCGCGCCGTCCTCGGGGACCGCCGGCTGCGCGCCCTCACCCTGCTGTTCTGGATCCCGTCCGCCTTCACCGTCGTCCCGGAGGCACTGCTCACCCCCTACGCCGACGGCCTCGGCGCCGGCACCGTCACCCTCGGGGTGCTCATGTGCGCCCTTCCCGTCGGCACCATCGCGGGTGAACTCTGGGCCGGCTCCGCCCTCAGCGCCCGGACGCGCGCGCGGATCACCGTCCCGCTGGCCGCCGTCAGCCTGCTCCCGCTCCTCGTGTACGCGGTCCGCCCCGGCGCCCCCCTCGTCGCGGGGGCGCTGGTCCTCGCCGGGCTGGCGCACGCCCACGCCCTCGGCCTCGACCGGATGTACGTGGACACCGTCCCCGAGGAGCTGCGCGGCCGGGCGATGACCCTGCTCGGCACCGGGCTGATGACCTTCCAGGGGGTGGGCATGGCGCTTGCCGGAGCCGCCGCCGAGTTCTTCCCGCCGCACGCCGTGGTCGCCGGCTCGGCCGTGCTCGGCACCCCCGTCGTCCTCCTGCTGCTCGCCGAACTGCGCGCCACCGCGCCCCCGGAGGGCGGGCCGAGGAGTGAGACGGGCGGCCGCCGGAAATGACCGACCGGTAGGGTCTGGTGGATGCCGAAGCCGCTCAGCCTTCCCTTCGACCCCATCGGCCGCGCCGACGAGCTGTGGCGCCAGCGCTGGGGTCCCGTGCCGTCCATGGCTGCGATCACCTCGATCATGCGCGCGCACCAGATCCTGCTCGGCGAGGTCGACGCGGTGGTGAAGCCGTACGGCCTGACCTTCGCCCGGTACGAGGCGCTGGTGCTGCTCACCTTCTCCCAGGCGGGGGAGCTGCCGATGTCGAAGATCGGCGAGCGCCTGATGGTCCACCCGACGTCGGTGACGAACACCGTGGACCGGCTCGTGAGGTCCGGGCTGGTGGCCAAGCGCCCCAACCCGCACGACGGCCGCGGCACGCTCGCGTCCATCACGGACAAGGGCCGCGAGGTCGTCGAGGCGGCGACCAAGGACCTGATGGCGGTCGAATTCGGGCTCGGCGCCTACGACGCCGAGGAGTGCGCGGAGATCTTCGCCCTGCTCAGGCCGCTGCGGGTGGCCGCCGGGGACTTCGAGGAGAGCTGACGGCCGGGGTGCGTCAAGATCGAGCAAATCGGACGGTTACGCTCGACGGCATGAAACGAAGCGTGCTGACCCGCTACCGCGTCATGGCCTACGTGACCGCGGTCATGCTCCTGATCCTCTGTGCCTGCATGGTGGCGAAGTACGGCTTCGACACCGGCGCCGACCTGACCCTCGCGGTCTCGCAGGTCCACGGCGTGCTCTTCATGATCTACCTGGTCTTCGCCTTCGACCTCGGCTCCAAGGCGAAGTGGCCCTTCGGCAAGCTGCTGTGGGTCCTGGCGTCGGGCACCATCCCGCTGGCGGCCTTCTTCGTCGAGCGCGGGGTCCGCGCCGAGGTCGAGCCGCTCGTCGCGGACGCTCCGGTCACCGTCTCGGCCTAGCTGTATTGCCCAGTGAGGTTGGGGACGCGGCTGGCGGGTGGTTTGCCTGCGAGCGCGGTGTGTCCTCGGTGGTGATTGTAGGTGTGGAGCCACTTG
>NZ_JBEZWL010000016.1:0-92403 GCF_040648015.1 Streptomyces sp. NPDC029216
GCCGGGCCCGCACCCGGGCCCGCCGCCTCGGTGACCGAACTCCCGCGCCGGGTGCGCCAGGCCAGCCTGGTCCCGCAGCTGCGCGAGGCCCCCGTCGAGAAGGCCCCGGCCGGGGCACGGCGCCCCGAGGAGCCTCTCGGCCGCAGCCCGGAACAGGCCCGGGACCGGATGGCCGCCTACCGGGACGGCTGGGCGCGCGGCTCCCGGGACGACTCCCCCCACGCAGGCAGTGAAGGAGAAGGATGATGATCGAACACCACAGGACCGCCGCCCTCGACGGCGCCCGCCGGACCGGTGAACCGGACTGGCTGCTCGACGAACTGGTGATGCGGGTCCGCGAGGTCCGGCACGCGGTGGTGCTGTCCAACGACGGGCTCGCGGTCGGCTCCTCCAGCGGGCTGGGCCGTGAGGACGCCGAGCACCTGGCCGCGGTGGCCTCCGGATTCCACAGCCTCGCCAAGGGCGCGGGCCGGCACTTCCACGCCGGGGGCGTGCGCCAGACGCTGGTGGAGATGGACGAGGGGTTCCTCTTCGTCGCGGCGGCCGGGGACGGCTCCTGCCTCGCCGTCCTCAGCACGGCCGGAGCGGACATCGGCCTGATCGCGTACGAGATGGCCCGGCTGGTCAAGCGGGTCGGCGAGCACCTGTACACCCCGCCCCGGTTCGCGGCGCACCACCCGCCGGCCGCCGGATGAGAGCGGCGGCCCGGCCCGCGGACGGCCGGCACGACAGCCTTGCGGACGGCCGGCACGACGGCCGTGCGGACGCTCTTGCGGACGGTGGCCGTGCGGACGGTGGCCCGGAGGACGGCCGGTGGTACGACGCCGACGCCGGCCCGCTCGTCCGCCCGTACGCCATGACCGGGGGGCGGACGAAACCGGGACCCCACGGGGTCCGCTTCGACCTCATCGCCCTGGTCGTCGTCGACCCCGGCGCCGGCGGGGCGGGGGACGAGGCGCTGCTGGGTCCCGAACACCGGGCCCTGCTCGGGCTCTGCCGTTCCGAGACCCAGTCGGTCGCGGAGCTCGCGGCCGAGGCCGACCTTCCGGTGGGTGTGGTGCGGGTGCTGCTGGGGGACCTGCTGGAGGCGGGGCACGTCAGGGTCAGCCGCCCGGTACCGCCCGCCCAGCTGCCGGACGAGCGGATTCTGCGGGAAGTCATCGAGGGATTGCGAGCGCTGTGATGGGACTGCACGACAACGGGCCGGCGGAGACGGGGGGCCCGGGGAGCGACGAGGAGCTGGCCGCCCTCGCGCTGAAGATCCTGGTGGCCGGCGGGTTCGGGGTGGGCAAGACGACGCTGGTCGGAGCGGTCAGCGAGATCCGTCCGCTGCGGACGGAGGAGCTGCTGAGCGAGGCGGGCGAACTGGTCGACGACACCGGCGGGGTGGACCGGAAGACCACGACCACCGTGGCCATGGACTTCGGGCGGATCACCATCAGGGCCGGGCTGTCGCTGTACCTGTTCGGGACGCCCGGCCAGGACCGCTTCTGGTTCCTGTGGGACGAGCTCTCCCAGGGCGCGCTCGGGGCGGTGGTGCTCGCCGACACCCGGCGGCTGGAGGACTGCTTTCCGGCGGTCGACTACTTCGAGCACCGGCGGATCCCCTTCGTGGTCGCCGTCAACTGCTTCACCGACCCCCGGCGTTACGGGGCGAACGAGGTGTCGCGGGCACTGGACCTGGAACAGGGGACGCCGGTGGTGCTGTGCGACGCGCGGGACAAGGACTCGGGGAAGGAGGTGCTGATCAGGCTGGTCGAGTACGCGGGGCGGGTGCACACCGCCCGGCTGCTGGAGTCGGTGGGCCCCCAGGCGGGTTCGGTGTGAGGGTCCGGATTCCGCCTCTTGACGGTGTTCCCGCCGGTGTCGGGCACGGAGGAACCGGCGTCGGGAACGAACCGGATGGGCGATGTGCGGGCTTCCGTCCTCGCGGACCGTGGACGGCTGCGCGGCGCGGGCGGAGCGGGAGACGACGCCCGCCATTCCTCTTGAGTCATCTTCCGTGCCAGGCGTCCCTGCTCCTTGCCGGAAAGCCCCTGGTGGGGAAGGCTTGCGGCACGACCACGCGGGGAGGGGCGCGGCCACGTCGGCCGGGTCAACGGGGAGGGGCTGGAAATGGCACTGGACAAGCAGCTCGACTGGTTGCTGGACGACTTGACGCGGAGGGTCCCGCAGGTCCGCCACGCGGTGGTGCTGTCGAACGACGGGCTGGTGACGGCGGCGAGCGCGGGGCTGGCCCGGGAGGACGCCGAGCACCTCGCCGCCGTGGCGGCGGGGTTGCAGAGCCTGGCGAAGGGCTCCGGGCGGCACTTCAGGGCGGGTGAGGTGCGCCAGACGATGGTCGAGTACGACGAGGGCTTCCTCTTCGTCGTGGCGGCGGGCTCGGGCAGCAGCCTGTGCGCGCTGAGCGCCGCCGAGGCGGACATCGTGCAGGTCGCGTACGAGATGACGCTGCTGGTCAACCGGGTGGGAGAGCACCTGGGCGTCGCGGAGCGGCGGATCACCGGGGGGTGAGCGGGCGGCGGTCCGGGAGGGTTTTCCACAGGCCGCCCACGGTGTCGTAGCGCTGAGTTACGGTCTTCACACAGAGTGATCGCCATGGGTGGTCGCCAGTCGTGGGGGAGGATCGTGATGAAGGTGGAACTGATCGAGCGCGCGCCCGTCGGGGCGGCTCTACGGGCGGACGCGCGGCGGCCGCAGGCCCTGCTCGGCGGGGCCCGGGCTGCAGCTGAACTGGGCCTGGCGAGGGGCGAGTTCGCCCGGGCCGTCCAGCTGGGCCTGGTGCGCCGGGGCTCCCGGGCGGCGGGCGGCGCCGCCCGGTTCACGCGGGCCGAGCTGGAGCGCGTCAAGGCGGCGCCGGGGTTCCCGGAGGCGCTGCGGGAGCAGGTCGAGACGGTGGCCGGCGCGGACCACGGGGCGCGGGTGCTGGGCACCGGCCCGAGCCGGTTCACCCGCCTCGCCCGCTGCGGGCACCTCGTTCCCGTCGGCTACCGGGTCAACCGCTACCGGGCCCTCGTCTGGCTCTATCTGGCGGCGGAGCTACGGGAGTTCGCCGCCCGGGAGCCGGCGATGCTGAGCGGGGCCGCGCCCCCTCAGGACCGGGAGCTGATGGCGGCCGGGGCGGACCTTCGGCCGCGCAAGTGGCGGGAGCGGCATGTGGGACTGCTGCTGAGATGGACCGCCGACCCCTGGGAGCGGGCGGCCGTGCTGGCCGGCGTGCTCCCCGAGGCGGAGGTGCTGGCCGCCGTCCCCGACCCGGCGGAGCGGATCGTGCTCGCCGCGCTCGCGCCGCCCCCGCCCTACGGCCACCCGCAGGTCCCGGCGGCCGCCGCGGTGGCAGGCGGGCTGCTGCTGGCGGAGCCGCCGGAGGAGGTCGCCCGGTACCGCGCCAGCCTGGAGTTCGCCCTGACTGGGGCTCGGGGTCAGTCGAACTCGACGGGGGAGAGGGGGCCGACGTAGACCCAGGCGCCGCCCTCCCGGGAGAAGGCGCTGTGCTCGTGCAGGGAGCCCCTGTGCCCGCCCTCGCGGTAGTGGGCGCGGAATTCCACCGACCCCTCGGTCTCGAAGATCCCGCCGCGCTCGGTGGCGAGGATCTCCAGCCGCTCCCAGCGCTGGTCCGGGTCGAGGTCGAGCCGGCCCGGCCGGGTCGAGGGGTGCCAGGACCGCATCAGGTAGGCGGTGTCGCCGACCGCGAAGGCGCTGAAGCGGGAGCGCATCAGCAGCTCGGCGGTGGGTGCCTGCTGGGCGCCGGAGTGGAAGCGGCCGCAGCAGGCCGGGTAGGCGGCGGGCAGCCCGCAGGGGCAGGGGAGGGCCGGGGTGGTCATGGGTGCGCTCAGTTCTCGGGACGGACGGGGTGAGGAGGGGTGGGAGGGGCCGGCTCCGCCGGGGGCGGGCGGGGTCTACTGCGGGGACACGGCCGGCCTGGCCTTCTCGGCCGGGTACGGGCGGAAGAGGCCTTCCTGGACCACGGAGACCAGCAACCTGCCCTCCAGGTCGTAGATGCGGCCGCGGGCCAGGCCCCGGCCGCCGTGGGCGATGGGCGCCTCCTGGTCGTACAGGAACCACTCGTCCGCCCGGAACGGCCGGTGGAACCACATGGCGTGGTCGAGCGAGGCCATGTCGAAACCGCGCATGCCCCACAACGGCTCCACGGGGATGCGCACGGCGTCGAGGAGGGTCATGTCACTGGCGTAGGTGAGGGCGCAGGTGTGCACGAGCGGGTCGTCGCCCAGCGGGCCGACCGCCCGCATCCACACCGCGCTGCGGGGGTCGGCGTCCTTGAGCTCCTCGGGAGTCCAGCGGAGCCGGTCCACGTACCGGATGTCGAAGGGCTGGCGGCGGGCCATCCGCTCCAGGGCCTCGGGCAGCGCGCCCAGGTGCTCGCGGATCTCGTCCACGACCTTCGGGAGCGAGTCCGGGTGAGGGAAGTCGAGGCGGGGAGGCAGCTGGTGCTCGATGCTGCCCTCCTCCGGGTGATGGAAGGAGGCGGTCAGGTTGAAGATGGTCTTGCCCTGCTGGACGGCGGTGACCCGGCGCGTGGTGAAGGAGCGCCCGTCCCGCACCCGTTCCACCTGGTACACGATCGGGACCCCGGGGATCCCCGGGCGCAGGAAGTACGCGTGGAGGGAGTGGACCGGGCGGTCGCTCTCGGTGGTCCGGCCGGCCGCCACCAGGGCCTGGCCGGCGACCTGCCCGCCGAACACCCGCTGGAGGGACTCCTGGGGGCTGGCCCCCCGGAAGATGTTGACCTCGATCTGCTCCAGGTCGAGCAGGTCGACCAGTCTCTCGGCGGGGTTCGTCATCACGGGCTCTCCACTGTCGTGTCCGGCGGATCCGGCGGCCCGGGCGGGTCCGCCCGGGCCGGTGGTGGCTTGCTGGGGCAGGTCAGAGCTCGCCGACCGAGGTGACCCGGATGACGGCCCGGCCCTCCTCGTCGGACGCGGCGAGGTCGACCTCGGCGCTGATGCCCCAGCCATGGTCGCCGTTCGGGTCGGCGAAGGTCTGGCGGACGCGCCACAGGCCGTGCGCCGGGTCTTCCTCGATCTGCAGGAGCTTGGGGCCGCGGGCGTCGGGGCCGGTGCCCAGGTCCTCGTACTCGTCCCAGTACCCGTCCATGGCCTCGCCCCAGGCGTCGGCGTCCCAGCCGGAGCCGGCGTCCAGCTCGCCCAGCTCGTCGACCCGGTCCAGGGCCGCCAGCTCGACCCTCCGGAACATCGCGTTGCGGACCAGCACGCGGAAGGCGCGCGCGTTGGCCGTGACCGGCTTGACCTGGTCGGCCTTCTCCTGGGCCTGCTCCGCCGTCTCCACCTCCGGGTTCGCCAGCTGCTCCCACTCGTCGAGCAGGCTGGAGTCGACCTGGCGGACCAGCTCGCCCAGCCAGGCGATCAGGTCCTCCAGGTCCTCGGACTTCAGGTCGTCGGGGATGGTGTGGTCGAGGGCCTTGTAGGCGCTCGCCAGGTAGCGCAGCACGATGCCCTCGGTGCGGGCCAGCTCGTAGAAGGAGGTGAACTCGGTGAAGGTCATCGCCCGCTCGTACATGTCGCGGATGATCGACTTCGGGGAGACGGGGTGGTCGCGGACCCACGGGTGGCTCTTGCTGTACACGTCGTAGGCGTGGACCAGCAGCTCTTCCAGGGGCTTGGGGTACGTGACCTCCTGGAGCCGCTCCATCCGCTCCTCGTACTCGATCCCGTCGGCCTTCATCGCGCCGACCGCGATGCCGCGCTCCTTGTTCTGCTGGGCCGCCAGGATCTGGCGCGGGTCGTCCAGCGTGGACTCGACGACCGAGACCATGTCCAGGGCGTAGGAGGGGGACTCCGGGTCCAGCAGGTCGAAGGAGGCCAGCGCGAAGGTGGACAGCGGCTGGTTCAGCGCGAAGTCCTGCTGGAGGTCGACGGTGAGCCGGATGGTGCGGCCCTCGGCGTCCGGGGTGTCGAGCTTCTCCACGACGCCGCCGTCCAGCAGCGACCGGTAGATGGCGATGGCCCGCCGGATGTGCCGCAGCTGGGCCTTGCGCGGCTCGTGGTTGTCCTCCAGGAGGCTGCGCATCGCCCGGAAGGCGTCGCCCGGGCGGGCGATCACCGACAGCAGCATGATGTTGGTGACCTTGAAGCGGGAGGTCAGCGGCTCCGGGTCGGCGGCGATCAGCTTCTCGAAGGTGCTGTCCGACCAGGCGACGAAGCCCTCCGGAGCCTTCTTGCGCACCACCTTGCGGCGCTTCTTCGGGTCGTCACCGGCCTTCGCGAGGGCCTTCTCGTTCTCGATGACGTGCTCGGGCGCCTGCGCGACCACGAACCCGGCCGTGTCGAAGCCCGCGCGGCCCGCGCGGCCGGCGATCTGGTGGAACTCACGGGCGCGCAGCGTGCGGACGCGGTTGCCGTCGTACTTGGTGAGCGCGGTGAACAGCACCGTGCGGATCGGGACGTTGACGCCCACGCCGAGGGTGTCGGTACCGCAGATGACCTTCAGCAGACCGGCCTGGGCCAGCTTCTCGACCAGGCGCCGGTACTTGGGCAGCATGCCCGCGTGGTGCACGCCGATCCCGTGGCGGACGTAGCGCGAGAGGTTCTGGCCGAACTTCGTGGTGAAGCGGAAGTTGCCGATCAGCTCCGCGATCTTGTCCTTCTCCTCGCGGGTGCACATGTTGATGCTCATCAGCGACTGCGCCCGCTCGACCGCCTGGGCCTGGGTGAAGTGCACGATGTAGACCGGCGCCTGCCGGGTCTCCAGCAGCTCGGTGATGGTGTCGGTGATCGGCGTGGTCACGTACTCGTACGAGAGCGGCACGGGCCGCGTCGCGGAGCGGACCACCGAGGTCGGGCGGCCGGTGCGCCGCGTCAGGTCCTCCTCGAACCGCTTCACGTCGCCGAGCGTCGCCGACATCAGGACGAACTGCGCCTGCGGCAGCTCCAGCAGCGGGATCTGCCAGGCCCAGCCACGGTCCGGCTCCGCGTAGAAGTGGAACTCGTCCATCACGACCTGGCCGATGTCGGCGTACTTTCCGTCGCGCAGGGCGATGGAGGCCAGCACCTCGGCGGTGCAGCAGATCACCGGGGCGTCCGCGTTCACGGAGGCGTCGCCGGTCAGCATGCCGACGTTCTCGGTGCCGAAGAGCTTGCACAGGTCGAAGAACTTCTCCGACACCAGCGCCTTGATCGGGGCGGTGTAGAAGGTGACCTTGTCCTGGGCCAGCGCGGTGAAGTGGGCGCCCGCCGCGACGAGGCTCTTGCCCGAGCCGGTCGGGGTCGACAGGATGACGTTCGCGCCGGAGACGACCTCGATCAGCGCCTCCTCCTGCGCCGGGTACAGGGTGATGCCCTGGTCCTCCGCCCACGAGGAGAAAGCCTCGAAGAGGGCGTCGGGGTCGGCGGTCGGCGGGAGCTGATCAATGAGGGTCACGCCCCCCATCTTGCCTGGCTTCCCGCCGGAAGAGGGAACCGGCGGACGGAAAGAAGATCATCGCGGGTACGCTGGGCCGTCGAGGCGGCCCGACAGAACCCAGCGACGGGGCCCCACCACGACAGGACCGGGGCGGGAAACGAGCATGATGGGTCCGGCGCATTCGCTGTCCGGAGCGGCGGCCTGGCTGGGGGTGGGCGCCGCGACCGCGGCCGCCGGACACCCGATGCCCTGGCCCGTACTGGTCGTCGGCGCCCTGATCTGCGCCGGAGCGGCCCTCGCCCCCGACCTCGACCACAAGTCGGCGACGATCTCCCGTGCCTTCGGGCCGCTGTCCCGCGGCCTGTGCGAGGTGGTCGACAAGATCTCCTACGCCGTCTACAAGGCCACCCGCTCACCGCGCGACGCCCGCCGCAGCGGGGGCCACCGCACCCTGACCCACACCTGGCTGTGGGCGGTCCTCATAGGCGCGGGCTCCTCCGCGCTCGCGGTGAGCTTCGACCGCTGGGGGGTGCTGGCGCTCCTCTTCGTCCATCTGGTGCTGGCCGTCGAGGGTCTGCTGTGGCGGGCGGCGCGGATGTCCAGCGACGTCCTGGTCTGGCTGCTCGGCGCGACCAGCGCCTGGATCCTGGCCGGGGTGCTCGACGAGCCGGGCAATGGCGCCGGCTGGCTGTTCACCGGCCCCGGCCAGGAGTACCTCTGGCTCGGCCTGCCCATCCTGCTCGGCGCCCTCGTCCACGACATCGGGGACGCGCTGACCGTGTCCGGCTGCCCGATCCTGTGGCCCCTGCCGATCAAGGGGAAGCGCTGGTACGCGGTCGGCCCGCCCAAGGCGATGCGCTTCCGCGCGGGCAGCTGGGTGGAGCTCAAGGTCCTCATGCCGGTGTTCATGCTCCTGGGCGGCGTCGGCGGAGCCTCGGCGCTCGGCTTCATCTGACCGGAGCGCCCTGCGGCCACCGGCCGCGCCGGGCGGGCCACCGCCCGGCGCCCCGGACGTCACCCGTGCCAGGACCGCCACAGGGCCGCGTACGCCCCGTCCGCCGCCACCAGCTCCTCGTGCGAGCCGATCTCGCTGATCCGGCCGCCCTCGACCACCGCGATCACGTCCGCGTCGTGCGCGGTGTGCAGCCGGTGGGCGATCGCGATGACCGTACGGCCGTCCAGCACCCGCGCCAGCGACCGCTCCAGGTGCCGGGCCGCCCGCGGATCCAGCAGCGACGTCGCCTCGTCCAGCACCAGCGTGTGCGGGTCCGCCAGTACCAGACGGGCCAGCGCGATCTGCTGCGCCTGCGCCGGAGTCAGCGTGCTGCCGCCCGAGCCCACCTCGGTGTCCAGCCCCGCCTCCAGGGCCCGCGCCCAGCCGTCGGCGTCCACCGCGCCCAGCGCCGCCCACAGTTCGGCGTCCTCGGCGCCCGTCCGGGCCAGCCGCAGGTTGTCCCGCAGGGAGCCCACGAACACGTGGTGTTCCTGGTTGACCAGCGCCACGTGCTCGCGCACCCGTTCCGCCGGCATCCGCGACAGCCGCGCCCCGCCGAGCGTGACCTCACCGGTCCGCGGCGCGTAGACGCCCGCCAGCAGCCGGCCCAGGGTGGACTTGCCCGCGCCCGAAGGCCCGACCAGCGCCATCCGGGTGCCCGGCGGCACGGACATCGACACCCGGTGCAGGACGTCCACGCCCTCCCGGTAGCCGAACCGGACCTCGTCCGCCCGGACGTCCCGGCCCTCCGGGGCCACCGCGCGGTCACCCGCGTCCGGCTCGATCTCGTGCACCCCGACCAGCCGCGCCAGGGACACCTGGGCGACCTGGAGCTCGTCGTACCAGCGCAGGATCAGACCGATCGGGTCGACCATCATCTGCGCCAGCAGCGCGCCCGTGGTCAGCTGGCCCACCGACATCCAGCCGCGCAGCACGCAGTACCCGCCGATGACCAGCACCGCACCCAGGATGGTCACGTAGGTGACGTTGACGACCGGGAAGAGCACCGTCCGCAGGAACAGGGTGTAGCGCTCCCAGGCCGTCCACTCCCTGATCCGCCGCTCCGACAGCGCGATCCGGCGCCCGCCCAGGCGGTGCGCCTCGACCGTGCGCCCGGCGTCCACGGTCTCCGTCAGCACCGCCGCGACCGCCGCGTACCCGGCGGCCTCCGAGCGGTACGCCGAGGGGGCCCGCCGGAAGTACCAGCGGCAGCCGACGACCAGCACCGGCAGCGCCACCAGCGCGGCCAGCGCCAGCTGCGGCGCCGTGACCGCGAGCGCGCCGTACAGCAGCCCCGCCCAGACCACGCCGATCGCCAGCTGGGGCACCGCCTCGCGCATCGCGTTGGCCAGCCGGTCCACGTCGGTGGTGATCCGCGACAGCAGGTCACCGGTACCGGCCCGCTCCAGGACCCCCGGAGGCAGGCCCACCGAACGCACCAGGAAGTCCTCGCGCAGGTCGGCCAGCATCTCCTCGCCGAGCACCGCCCCGCGCAGCCGGACCAGCCGCACGAAGCAGGTCTGGACGGCGAGCGCCAGCGCGAACAGCAGTGCCACGCGCCCCAGATGCAGCTCGCGCGCCCCCGCCGCCAGTTCGTCCACGACCCGCCCCAGCAGGTACGGGCCCACCATGGAGGCGACCACCGCGACCGCGTTGACCGTCACCAGCGCCGTGAAGGCCCGCCGGTGCCGCCGCAGCAGGCCGCGCACATAGCCCCGTACGGTCGCCGACGTGCCCACGGGCAGGGTCGCGGCCGTCTCGGGGGCCGCCGGATCGTATTCCGGCGGCGCCACGCCGATCATGCGGATTCCTCGATCTCTGTGAGTTCCTCTGTGAGTTCCCCGGTGAGTCCGGCGAGTTCCCCGGCCCGCCGCTGTTCCTCGTCCGTCTCCCGGGTGACGACCGCCCGGTAGCGGGGCTCGTCGCGCAGCAGCCCGCGGTGGGTGCCCGCCGCCACGGCCCGGCCCCCGTCCACCAGGACGACCCGGTCGGCGCGGTCCAGCAGCAGCGGCGAGGACGCCAGCACCACGGTGGTGCGTCCGGTGCGCAGGGCGGCGATCCCGTCGGCGATCCGCGCCTCGGTGTGCGCGTCCACCGCCGAGGTCGGCTCGTCCAGCACCAGCACCTCCGGGTCGGTGACCAGGGACCGGGCCAGTGCCAGCCGCTGGCGCTGCCCGCCGGACAGGGACCGGCCGCGCTCGGTGATCCGGGCGTCCATCGCGTCGTCCACCCCCTCGGGAGCGGCCTGGAGCAGCGCGTCCAGGACGTCCCCGCACTGCGCCGCCGCCAGTGCCGCCGGGGCCGCGACGGCACCCGACGCCGGTACGTCGAACAGCTCGCGCAGGGTCCCGGACAGCAGTACCGGATCCTTGTCCTGTACGAGGACCAGCCCGCGCGCCGCGTCCAGCGCGAGGCCGTCCAGCGCGACCCCGCCGAGCAGCACCGACGGCGGGGCGCCGTCCGCGTCACCGGCGTGCACGGCGTGCCCGCCCAGCCGCTCCGCGAGCCGGCCCGCCAGGTCGGGGTCCCCGCACACGACCGCCGTGAACCGGCCGGCCGGGGCCAGCAGCCCCGTCGCGGGGTCGTACAGGTTCCCGCCCGGAGCCGGGACCTCCACCGCCTTCGCGGCGGCGGCCTGATCCGCCCCGTCGTCCGTCCGCGTCAGCGACAGCACCCGGGCCGCCCGCTGGGCGGAGGGCCGCGAGAAGGAGTACGCCATCGCGATCTCCTCGAAGTGCCGCAGCGGGTAGAGCATCGTGGCCACCGCGCTGAACGCGGCGACGAGCTCGCCGACCGCCAGCCGGCCGTCCAGCACGAGCACCGAGCCGTACCAGACCACGGTGACCAGCAGGGCGCCCGGCAGCAGTACCTGGATCGCGGAGATCAGCGCCCACATCCGGGCACTGTGCACCGCCGCCTTGCGGACCTCCTGCGAGGCGTCGCGGTAGCGGTCCAGGAACAGCTCCTCGCCGCCGATGCCGCGCAGCACCCGCAGGCCCGCCACGGTGTCGGAGGCCAGCTCGGTGGCCTTGCCCGCCTTCTCGCGCTGGACGTCCGCGCGCCGGGTGGCCCGCGGCAGAAGCGGCAGCACGGACAGCGCGAGCACGGGGACGCCCACCGCGACGACCACGCCGATCGAGGGCGCGTAGAACAGCAGGCCGACGCAGATGACGACGACGGAGAACGCGGCGGCGAGGAAGCGGGAGACCGCCTCGACGAACCAGCCGATCTTCTCCACGTCACCCGTCGACACGGCCACCACCTCGCCCGCCGCGACCCGGCGGGTCAGCGCGGAGCCCAGTTCGGCGGTCTTGCGGGCGAGCAGCTGCTGCACCCGCGCGGCGGCGGTGATCCAGTTGGTGACGGCGGTGCGGTGGAGCATGGCGTCGCCGACCGCGATGGCGGCGCCGACCAGCAGGAGCAGCCCGCCGACCAGCAGCAGCCGGCGGCCGTCGCGGTCGACGGCCGCCTCGACGCCCAGGCCCACCGCGTACGGCAGCCCGGCGACCCCGCAGAAGTGCAGCAGTCCCCAGGCCAGGCTGCGCAGCTGCCCGCCGAGTTGGCCCCGGCCCAGCCACCACAGGAAACGCGGACCTGAGCGGGCGTCGGGTACCCCGGGGTCCGGATACGGAAGGTCGCTGATCTGCATGACGCCCCAAAGACGGCTCGGTGAGTCCAAACCACGCAAGGTTCGCCTTCCGGACGCGTCCCGGGCAATCGATTTTCAGGGCCGGGTGGCGCGCTCCAGCGCGAGCAGGACCGACTGGTAGGCGCGGCCGGTGGCCCGTTCCATGCCCACCTCGCACATCCGGTTCGCCGACAGGTGCGCGTCGAAGTGCCGGGCTGTCACCTCCGCCGCCTCCCGCTCCGTCGCCGAGGCCGTCAGCTCCGGGTGCAGCATCCCCCGGTCGCCGGCGAAGGCGCAGCAGCCCGCGTCGTCCGGGACCACCACCTCGTCCGCGCAGGCGGCAGCCACCGTCCGCAGCTGCTCCTCGTCCCCCAAGTGCCGCATGGAGCAGGTGGGATGGAGGACCGCCGACCCGACCGTGCGCCGGATCTCCAGATGCGGCAGGAGTTCCTCCGCCGCCCAGACGACGGAGTCCACGATCCGCAGCTCCGCGTGCAGGGCCCGGTTGTCCTCGCTGAGGTACGGGACCACCTCGCGGGCGAGGCCCAGGGCGCAGGAGGAGGCGTCGACCACCAGCGGCAGCCGCCCTCCGGCCGTCCAGCCCCAGGCGGCCTCCGTGATCCGGTCGGCCATCAGCCGGTTCCCCGCCTCGTAGCCCTTGGAGTGCCAGATCGTCGCGCAGCAGGTGCCGTGCACGTCGCGCGGGATCCACACCGGCCGGCCCGCCCGCTCCGCAAGGGCCACCACGGCCTCCGGCAGGGAGGGCCCGGGGTCGTCCGCGGGACCGCCGAAGATCCGGTTGACGCAGGCCGGGTAGTACACGGCGGCCGCGCCCACCCGCCGGGTCGGGGGGAGCCCGCGCGCGGCGGCGCCGGGGATCTGCGGCAGCCACTCCGGCACCAGGCCGGGGCGTACGGCCCTGCGCGCGGCCCGGGTGACGGCGGCCGGCAGCCGGTCCCCGAACCGGCCGGCGACCTGGCCGGCGGTGGCCACGGCCAGCCGGGCGGCGGCCTCCACGGTACGGAACCGCCGGGCGGCCAGGGCAGCGGCGCGCTCCTCGCGCGGGCCGTGCCGCCGGTGGCGGAAGTCCCGCATCAACGCGCCGGTGTCGATGCCGACCGGACAGGCGAGCTTGCAGGCGGAGTCGCCGGCGCAGGTGTCGACGGCGTCGTACCCGTAGGCGTCGAGCAGCCCGTCGAGGACCGGGGAGCCGGGCTGCTGGCGCATCATCTCGCGGCGCAGCACGATCCGCTGGCGCGGAGTGGTCGTCAGGTCCTCGCTGGGGCAGACCGGTTCGCAGAACCCGCACTCGATGCACGGGTCGGCCGCGTCCTCCACCCGCGGGATCGTCTTCAATCCGCGCAGGTGGGCCCGCGGATCACGGTCGAGGAGGATCCGCGGGGCGAGGATGCCCTCCGGGTCGACCAGCCGCTTGGTGCGCCACATCAGGTCGGTGGCCCGGGGTCCCCACTCCAGCTCCAGGAAGGGGGCCATGTTGCGGCCGGTGGAGTGCTCGGCCTTCAGCGAGCCGTCGAACCGCTCCACCGTGAGCCGGCAGAAGGCCTCCATGAAGGCCGCGTACCGGTCCACGTCCGCGGGCCGGGCCGCGTCGAAGGCCAGCAGGAAGTGCAGGTTGCCGTGGGCCGCGTGCCCGGCGACGGCCGCGTCGAAGCCGTGCTCGGCCTGGAGGGACAGGAGCACCTCGCAGGCCTCGGCCAGCCGTGACGGCGGTACGGCGAAGTCCTCGGTGATCAGGGTGGTCCCGGGGGGCCTGGCCCCGCCGACGGCGGTGACGAAGGCCTTGCGGGCCTTCCAGTAGCCGGCGATGACGGCCGGGTCGGAGGTGAAGGCGTTGGTGACGGAGGCGACCGGCGCGACCAGCTCCAGCGAGGGCAGGACGGCGGCCGCCCGGCGCTCGTACTCGGCGCGCCCGGCGGCGTCCGGGGCGCGGAACTCCACCAGCAGCGCGGCCGTGTCCCTGGGCAGCCCGGCCCAGTCTGCGGGCACCCCCGCGACGCTGACCGAGGCGCGCAGGGTGTTGCCGTCCATCAGCTCCACGGCGAGGGCCCCGGCCTCGTTGAACAGGGGGACGGCGGCGGCCGCGGCGGGCAGGGACGGGAAGAACAGCAGCGCGCTGGTGAGCTCGCGGTCGAGGGGGAGGGTGTCGAAGACGACCTCGGCGATGAAACCCAGGGTGCCCTCCGAGCCGACCATCAGGCCGCGCAGGATCTCGACGGGGGTGGTGCCGTCCAGGTAGGCGTCGAGCCGGTAACCGGTGGTGTTCTTGATCTCGTACTTGGCGCGGATCCGTGCGACCAGCGCCGGGTCGGCCTCGATCTCCCGCTTGAGCTCCATCAGCCCCCGGCACAGGGCCGGTTCGGCGCGGGCCAGTTCCTCGTCGGCGAGCGGGTCGGCGGTGTCGACGACGGTGCCGGTCGGCAGGACCAGGGTGAGGGAGGACAGCGTGCGGTACGAGTTCCTCGTGGTGCCGGCCGTCATGCCGGAGGAGTTGTTCGCGACGACCCCGCCGAGGGTGCAGGCGACGGCGCTGGCCGGGTCGGGGCCGAGGATCCGGCCGTACCGGGCGAGGGCGGCGTTGGCCCGGAACACGGTGGTGCCGGGCCGGATGCGGGCGCGCCGGCCGTCGTCGAGGACCTCGACGCCCCGCCAGTGGCGGCGTACGTCGACCAGGATGTCCTCGCCCTGGGCCTGGCCGTTCAGCGAGGTCCCGGCGGCGCGGAAGACCACCTCGCGTTGGCGGCCGTGGGCGTACGAGAGGACGGCGGAGATGTCGTCGATGTCCTCGGCGATCACCACGACCTGGGGGACGAACCGGTACGGGGAGGCGTCGGTGGCGTAGCGGACCAGGTCGGAGACCTTCCAGAGCACCTTCTCGGCGCCGAGGAGGCCGGTCAGTTCCTCGCGCAGGGTCCGCGGGGTGCCGGAGGCCATCCGGTCCGGGACCCGGTCGGGGGCGGGGGCGCCGGGTTGGCGCGGGCGCAGGGCGCCCGGCTTCGGTTCGAGCAGCGGCATGTGCGACCCCTTGTCCGTCCGGGCGCCCGGCGTCCGGACGTCCGGCCCGCCGCCCGCGGCGCCCGTCCGAGGGACCGTTTCAGCAGCGGCGCTCCGCCGGGACGTCCGCGAGCGCGTTGAGCAGGCCGCCGAGCACCTCGCGCTGTTCGGCGGTCAACGGAGCCAGGATCTCCTCTGCCGCGTCGGTTCGCGCGTTGCGCAGACGGCGCAGCGTGGCGCGGCCGGTTTCGGTGAGCTCGATCCGGATCACGCGCCGGTTGGCGGGGTCGGGAGCGCGGCGCACGCAGCCGACCGCCTCCAGGCCGTCGACGAGGGTGGTCACGGCACGGGGCACGACTTCAAGACGCGTGGCCAGGTCGGCCATTCGGGGCGGCTGGCCCCCCGCGTAGTGCGCCACGATGCGCAGCAGCCGGCCCTGGGCCGGGGTGATCCCGAGCGGCTCCATGTGGCGCTTCTGGATGCGGTGGAGCCGGCGCGTGAGACGCAGCAGCTGCTCGGCGAGGACGCCGTCGGTCGAATCGCGGGTGTCGGTCTCGGAACCGGTACTCATACTGGGAACAGTAGCAGGACCAGATTCATTGTGAGTATAGGTAACAATGAGCTAGGCTCATCGGAGTCCCGGCGGAAGGAGGCCCATGCGCAGCGACGAACCGAAGTGGACCCCATCGAACGAAGCCCTCGACCCGAGCCGGCCGGCCCCCGCCGACCGGCCGCGCGAGCTGCGCCGCATCCTCGGCCTGTTCCGGCCCTACCGCGGCCGGCTCGCCGTCGTCGGGGCGCTGGTCGGCGCCTCCTCGCTGGTCGCCGTCGCCTCGCCGTTCCTGCTCAGGGAGATCCTCGACGTCGCGATCCCCCAGGGCCGGACCGGGCTGCTCAGCCTGCTGGCGCTCGGCATGATCCTCACGGCCGTCGTGAACAGCGTGTTCGGCGTACTCCAGACGCTGATCTCCACCACCGTCGGCCAGCGCGTCATGCACGACCTGCGCACGGCCGTCTACGCCCAGCTCCAGCGGATGCCGCTGGCTTTCTTCACCCGCACCCGGACCGGCGAGGTGCAGTCCCGCATAGCCAACGACATCGGCGGCATGCAGGCGACCGTCACCTCGACCGCGACCTCGCTCGTGTCGAACCTGACCGCCGTCGTCGCCTCCGTCGTCGCGATGCTCGCGCTCGACTGGCGGCTCACCCTCGTCTCCCTGCTCCTGCTGCCCCTCTTCGTGTGGATCAGCCGCCGCGTGGGCCGCGAGCGCAAGAGGATCACCACCAAGCGGCAGAAGCAGATGGCCGCGATGGCCGCCACCGTCACCGAGTCCCTCTCGGTCAGCGGCATCCTGCTCGGCCGCACCATGGGCCGCTCGGAGTCCCTCACCGCCGCCTTCGCGGAGGAGTCCGAGAAGCTGGTCGGCCTCGAAGTACGCTCCAGCATGGCCGGCCGCTGGCGGATGTCCACCATCGGCATCGTGATGGCGGCCATGCCGGCGCTCATCTACTGGGCCGCCGGCATAGCCCTGCAGACCGGTGCCCCCTCGCTCTCCGTCGGCACCCTCGTCGCCTTCGTCACCCTCCAGCAGGGGCTGTTCCGGCCCGCCGTGAGCCTGCTGTCGACCGGCGTGCAGATGCAGACCTCGCTCGCCCTCTTCGCCCGCATCTTCGAGTACCTCGACCTGCCGGTGGACATCACCGAGCGGGAGGACCCGGTCCGGCTGGGCCGCGCGAAGGGCGAGATCCGCCTGGAAGACGTGCACTTCGCGTACGAGGCCAAGACCGGGCCCACGCTCACGGGCATCGACATCACCGTCCCGGCGGGCGGCTCCCTCGCCGTGGTCGGCCCGACCGGCTCCGGCAAGAGCACGCTCAGCTACCTGGTGCCCCGGCTCTACGACGTCACCGGCGGCCGGGTCGCCCTCGACGGGGTCGACGTACGCGACCTGGACTTCGACTCGCTGGCCCGTTCCATCGGCGTGGTCTCCCAGGAGACCTACCTCTTCCACGCCTCGGTCGCCGACAACCTGCGTTTCGCCAAGCCGGACGCCACCGACGAGGAGATAGTCGAGGCGGCCCGCGCTGCGCAGATCCATGACCACATCGACTCCCTGCCCGACGGGTACGACACCCTGGTCGGCGAGCGCGGCTACCGCTTCTCCGGAGGCGAGAAGCAGCGCCTGGCCATCGCGCGCACCATCCTGCGCGACCCGCCGGTGCTCATCCTGGACGAGGCCACCAGCGCCCTGGACACCCGCACGGAGCACGCCGTGCAGCGGGCCATCGACAACCTCTCGCGGGGCCGCACCACCATCACCATCGCGCACCGCCTCTCCACCATCCGGGACGCCGACCAGATCGTGGTCCTGGATGCCGGCCGCATAGCCGAGCGCGGTACGCACGAGGAGCTGCTCGGGGCCGGCGGCCGTTACGCCGCACTGGTCCGCCGGGACCGGGACGCCGCGCAGACGCCGCCCGGGCGGGAGCCGGGCCGCGACACGGACGCCACACCGACTCCGGTGAACGTGTGATCGTATGACCGGGGCGGGGTGTGATGCCGGGAACCTGCCGATATGAGCGCTAGCGTGCCGGTATGCCTCATGCGTACCAGCCGCCGCAGCGCCGCTCCCGGCTCACCCGCCGAGGCCGCCTCGTGCTCCTGTTCGCCACACTGCTCGGGATCGGGGCGGCGGTCCTCGTCCCCCTGCTGCCCCGCACGGAAGCGCCCGAGAAGCCGCGCCAGCTGCTGATCCCCGAAGGATGGCGCGCCCCGCAGGTCTACGCGGCCATCGACCGGGAGCTGAAACTCCCCGCGGGCACCACCGCATCCTCCGTCGCCACGGCCGGCCTGGCCCTGCCGCCGGAGGCGAAGGGCAACCCGGAGGGCTACCTCTTCCCGGCGACGTACCCGGTGACCTCGAAGTCCACCCCGGCCGGCCTGCTCGCGACCATGGTCCGGACGGCCAACCAGAAGCTCGCCACCAAGGCGGTCGCCGACGGCGGCCGGGCACACGGCATGACCCCGTACCAGACGGCCACCCTGGCCAGCATCATCGAGGCGGAGGCCGACAACCCGGCCGACATGGGCAAGGTGGCCCGGGTGGTCCACAACCGGCTCGCGAAGTCGATGCCGCTCCAGATGGACTCCACCCTCAACTACGCGCTGAACCGCACCACCGTGGATACCAAGCTCAGCGACACCCGCATCGACCACCCGTTCAACACCTACGAGCGCCAGGGCCTGCCGCCCACGCCCATCGACAGCCCCGGCCTCCAGGCCATGGCGGCGGCGGTCGCGCCGTCCCCCGGCGACTGGCTGTTCTTCGTCACCGTGAAGCCCGGCGACACCCGCTTCTCGGCCGGCTACGAGGAACACAAGAAGCACGTGGCGGAGTTCAACCGGCTCCGCGCGGCGGCGACCGGCACGGCGGCCGCCACCCCGCCCGGTACGAGCGCCCGCGCCCAGGCCGGCCCGCCGCCCCGGGCCGCCACCCCGGCCGCCCGGCCGAAATAGCAGGCGTCCCAGCCGCTCCCCGCCCTACGATCGACGGTCCTGTACGGGGGCGAGGCGCGAGGCCGGCGCCGCCGACCGGGAGTTCCCGGTCGACGGCCCGCCCATGTCAGCGCAGGGCTGACACCGCCGGCCCGCGGGCCAGCAGCCGGCGGATCTCCCGGACGGCGGCCCCGCCCGCCCGGTTCGCGCCGATGGTCGAGGCCGAAGGCCCGTAGCCGACCAGGTGGACCCGCTCGTTCCGTACCGCCCTGGTCCCCTCGATCCGGATCCCGCCGCCCGGCTCGCGCAGCCGCAGCGGGGCCAGGTGGTCGACGGCGGGCCGGAAACCGGTGGCCCAGAGGATCACGTCCGCCTCCACCTGCCGCCCGTCCGCCCAGACGGCCCCCGACGGGGTGATCCGTTCGAAGACCGGCAGCCGGCCCAGCACCCCGGACTCCAGCCCCGCCCGCACGGCCTCGTTCAACGGCAGCCCGGTCACGCTGACCACGCTCCGCGGGGGCAGCCCCCGGCGCACCCGCTCCTCCACCAGTGCCACCGCCGCCCGGCCCTCGGCCTCGCCGAAGCCCCCCGCGCGGAACACGGGGGGCCTGCGGGTGACCCAGGTGGTCCCCGCCGCCACCTCGGAGACCTCCAGCAGGTGCTGCACCGCAGAGGTGCCCCCGCCCACCACGATCACCCGTGCCCCGGCGAACTCCGCGGGCCCGGGGTAGTTCGCGGTGTGCAGCTGACGTCCCCGGAACAGCTCCTGTCCCGGGTAGCGCGGCCAGAACGGCCGGTCCCAGGTCCCGGTGGCGTTGACCAGCGCCCGTGCCGACCAGCTCCCGGCCGCGGACTCCACCACCAGCCGCCCGCCACCGCCCTCGCGCACGGCCGTCACGTCCACCGGCCGCCGCACGCGCAGCCCGAACCGCTCCTCGTAGGCGGCGAAGTACTCCCCGATCACCTCGGACGACGGCCGTAGCGGATCGGCGCCGACGAGCTCCATACCGGGCAGCGCGTGCATCCCGTGCACCTTGCCGTAGGTGAGCGAGGGCCAGCGGAACTGCCAGGCCCCGCCCGGACGGGGGGAGTGGTCGAGCACCACGTGCCCGATGCCGGCCCGGGCCAGGTGGTAGGCACTGGAAAGCCCGGCCTGCCCGGCCCCCACGACCACCACGTCCACGTCCACCGCGTCCCGCACCATTTCGTTCACGGTTCTACTAACTTGCGACGGGTCGTGGAATCTTCCCGGATGATCCGAAGGCCTGCGTGCGGCGGGTGTGCGTCGCTAGAGTCGGCTGCCTGCGGCAAGGTGACGGACGTCCGGCACAGGGGGCGGTTTGGTGGGGCGGCGCTTCTTCATCGGGATGGGCACCGGTGTGTACCGTCACCTCCCCCCGGAGGACCAGCTGGGCTCGGTCTCCTCGGACATAGCCGCCATGGCGCGGCTCTTCGAGGGCTTCGGCTACGACCGCGCCCTGTCCGGACTGGGCGAGTTCGACGGGGCCGAACAGCTGCGCCAGAAGCTGAGCAACTGGTCCGCCTACGCCGACCTCGCGGACGACGACGTCGTGGTGGTCTACTTCGCCGGTCACGGCGTCGTCGAGGAACGCGACCGGCACTACCTGCTGTGCTGGGACTCCCTGGACACCGCGCTGGCCGCCACGGCCCTCGCCACCGAGGACCTGGTCCGTATCCTCTGCAAGGGCGGGATGCGCCACCTCCTGCTGATCCTCGACACCTGCTCGGCCGGAGCGGGCACGGCCGAGGCCTCGGCCACCGCGCTGAAGACGATCGTCTACCAGGGGGTCGCGGCCGAGGCCTCTGCCGGCCTCTGGTTCCTCGCCTCCGCCCGGCGCAAGGAAGAGGCCATCGACGGGGCCTTCGTCTCCGTACTGGGCGGCGCGATCGAGACCACGACCGGGCGGACCGGACAGCGCCAGCAGTATCTCGACCTCAGCGGGCTGGTGGACGCCATCAACGAGCGCTTCGACGCCGTCGGGCGTGGCCAGCGCGCCGAACTGGCCCACGCGCTCGGCACCGTCGTCGCCCCCTTCCTCCCCAACTCCGGCTACCGGGAGGAGTTACCTCCGGCCGGTACCGACCTGGAGGTGCAGGCCCGCGTGGCCGCGCGGGAGCTCGCCGAGCACTTCGGCCCCCGCTCGCGGGGGGTGGAGTTCGAATCGGAACAGGGCCTCTACTTCAGCGGCCGGGTCAACGTGCTCGCAGAACTGGCGGCCTGGCTGACGGCCCCCGAGGACGACGGCCGGGGCCGCGTCGTCACCGGCGTACCCGGCTGCGGCAAATCCGCCGTCCTCGGCCGGATCGTGGCCCTCTCCGATCCCGCCTACCGGGCCCGTCTCGACCTGAGTGACGTCGACCCGCGCACCCTGGTCCCCGAAGGCTGCGTCACCGCCGCCGTCCACGCCCGCCACAAACGCCTCGAAGAGATCGTCGAGCGGATCGCGTCGGCCCTCGGCACCCCGGTGGACGGAGTGGCCGCCCTGCTCCAAGAACTCACCCGGCGCGGCCGCCAAGGGCCCCCGCTGGTCATCGTCGTCGACGCCGTCGACGAAGCCGGATCCGACACGGCCGCCGACGCCGGAGGACACGGCGAACCCCGCCGCATCACCCGCGAACTGCTGCGCCCCATGGCGGAGATCCAAGGCGTGCGCCTCCTGGTGGGCACCCGCCGCGAACTAGTGACCCCCCTCGGCCCCACCTTCACCTGCCTGGACCTCGACAAGGAGGAGTACCGGGCCGGAACCGAGGACGTCAGCGCCTACGTCGCCCGCGTCCTGCTGGCAGCCGAGGAGGCCGAGGTCCGCACCCCCTACCGGGGCCGCTCCGAACTGGCCTGGACCGTCGCCCGCGGGGTGGCCGACAAGGCCGCCGGGGTCTACCTCTACGCACGTATGACGGCCCGTACCCTGCGCTCCGACGAGGCGCCGGTGGACATCGGCCGACCGGGCTGGGAGGACAACCTCCCCAGCGAGGTCGGCGATGCCTTCGACGACTACCTGGCCCGCTTCGGACCCGATGAGCCCCGGGTGCGCCGCATGCTGCTCGCTCTGGCGTTCTCCGAGGGCAAGGGTCTGCCGCGCGGCAGGGTGTGGACCGAGCTCAGCTCCGCGATCTGGGGCATCCCCTGCTCCGAGGAGGACGTCAGCTGGGTCCTCGACGTGGCGGCGGCCTACATCGCGGAAGTCGTGGACGACGACCGGCGCTCCGCGTACCGCCTGTACCACAAGGCACTCGCCGAACATCTGCGTGCGACCGCCGCCCGCAGCGCACGCGAAATCCAGCACGCGGTCGTCGACGCCCTCGCCCGGCTCGTGCCCCGGGCAGCACCGGACCAGCCGGACTGGTTCGCCGCGCTGCCCTACGTACGCCAGCACCTGGCCACCCACGCCGTCGCGGCCGGACGACTGGCGGAACTCATGGAAGACCCCGGCTTCCTGCTGGCCAGCGAACCGCTCACGCTCCTGAGGGCGTTCGCAGCCATGGAAGGCGATGGAGCCCCCGGGGTCCGCGGCGCCTACGAGCAGATCGCACACCGCCTCACCCCCGAGACCCCGCTCGGGGACCGGGCCGCCGACCTCCAGCTGTCGGCCCGCCGCTGCCAGGCCGAGCGCCTGGCCGGCCGGGTCGGCGAACTCGCCGTGGCCCGCCCGTGGTCCGCCGACTGGGCCTGGTGGTCCACCAGCGGCGCCCACCGCCTGCTGGGCGGCCACGACCGCCCTGTGGGCTGCGTCGCCGTGGGTGCCCTGGACGGCCGGCCGATCGCGGTCACCGGCAGCGAGGACACCACGGCACAGGTGTGGGACCTGACGACCCAGCGCCGGATCGGCGCCCCGCTCTCCGTCGGGATCACCGTCAACGCACTCGCCATCGGCGACCTGGGCGACTTCACAGTCGCCCTCACCGGTGGTGACGACGGCACCGTCCGTGTCTGGGACCTCTCGGCCGGCCAGGAGTACGGGGAGCCGCTCACCGGCCACACGAACCGGATCCTGTCGATAGCCATCGGTGAGGTGCGGGGCAAGGCGGTGGTGCTGACCGGGAGCGCGGACGGCACCGCCCGCCTGTGGGATCTCGAGGGCCGGAGCCAACTGGGCGCTGAGCTCGTCGCGCACCGGCGGTCGGTCCGCAGCGTGGACCTCGGCCGTTTCGACGGCCGTGCCATCGCCCTCACCGGTGGCGAGGACAAAACCGTGTACGTGTGGGACCTCGAAGGGGTTCTGGACGGAGGGGACGCCCGGCGCGACGGCAATCCGCTGGTCGGTCCCGCCGGCGTCGTGCAGACCGTGCGCGCAGTGGAACTGGACGGGCGTTCGCTCGCCCTGGTGGGGGATTCGACCGGCATGCTCAGCTGCTGGGACCTCGCCGACCGCCGTCAGGTGGGAGAGCCGGTCGAGGCGCACACCGATGATTCGCTCGGCGGCGTGCTCTCGGCGGTGACGGGCGAGTTCGCCGGCCGCCCGGTCGTACTGACGGGCGGCCGCAAGAGCGCCCGGCTCTGGGACCTGCGCGCGCAGCGTCAGCTGGGCCGGCCGATGCGTGGCCATCTGGAGGCCATGACCGCCGCGGCCCTCGCGGTCCGCGGCGAGACCGCTCTGGCCATCACCACGGGCGCCGACCACACGGCACGCGTGTGGGACCTGGCGGCAGACCGGCCGGACGAGGGGCACACCCGGTCGGTGTCCGCCACCGCGTTCTGCGAAGCGGGCGGCAGACCCTTCGTCGTCACCGGAAGCGCCGACGGTACGGCCCGGGTGTGGGATCTGCGCACCCGCGAGCAGTTGGGCCCGCCCTTGGAAGGCCATACCGGGGATGTGGCAGCGGTCGCGGCCACGGTGATCCAGGGCCGGCTGACCGTGGCGACCGGCGGATCGGACACCAAGGTCCGCCTGTGGCAACCGATGGGCGGCGGTACCGAGAGCGCCGAGCTGACGGGTCACACGAACGCGGTCGCCTGCGCCGCGTTCGGCGAACTGGCAGGCAGGCACGTCCTGGTCAGCGGCAGCGGGGACGGCACCGTCCGGATCTGGGACGTGGAATCGGGAACGCCTGTCGGCCGCCCGCTCGCGGGCCATGTGGGGAATGTCGAACATCTGGCCGTACGGGGTGTGGGCGGAGAGCTGGAGGTCGCCGTCGCGACCGACCTGGCCCACGCCTATGTGTGGCGGGTCACGAGGGAGGGCGGCGGGCTCCGAACCCGCCTGCTCGGGCACCGGGACGTGAAGGGCCTTGCCCGCTACACCTCGGTGGAGGGGGTGGCCTTCCACCACGGACAGGCCGTGGTGCTCGCCAAAGGACAGGCCAACGGCCTCCAGGTCTGCGAGATCATCAGCGGTGACCTCGTGGCCGGTCCGTTCCCGGCGCGGAACGGAACGGCCTACGGTGCGACGCTCGGACGGCTGGGCGCCGAATCCGTGGTGGCCGTCAGCGGAGGGCAGCAGGTGGGAGTCTGGCGTGCCGTTCGGTACGACCCGTCAAAGCCGCTCCCCGAACCGGACTGGCTCCTTGGGCCGGCGAACACCTACTCCGCTCCGATCTTCGGCCGGGTGGACGGGGCCGTGGTCGTCCTCACCGTCGGGTTCTCGGAGGTCACCGTCTGGGACCTGGGCGGGATGCACACGGTCGGCGAACCGCTGTGCGGTACTGCCAGGGGCCTGCTGTTCGCCGACATCGTCGAAGGACAGGACGGACGGCCGCTGGTCGTGACGGGGAGCAGCGGTTCGGGAGCCATCCGCCAGCACGACCTGGCCGACGGCAGCCAGGTGGCACCCCAGCTCACCTCCGAGGGCCTCCTCTACGACGCGTCCACCAGCCTGCTGGACGGACATCCGGTGGTGGTGCGCAGCACCTGGGACTCGGTCGAGGTATGGGACCTCGCGGCCCGTCGCCGGCTGCTGAAACGGCCCGGCACCGTGGTCGCCACCCACACGGTCCAGTTCGGAGACCGGCCGATCGTGGTATGGGCCACCAGCGACAACACGTTGGAAGCCTGGGACCTGCGTGACCGGACCGCGGCCTGCAAGCCGATGGAGGGGCACACGTCCAGCGTGATGGCGGTGCGCGATCTGGTCGTCGGCGGCGTCCACACCTTGGCGAGTGCCTCGTACGACGGCACCGTCCGGCTGTGGAGCCCGGAGACGGGCCGGCCCCTGGGCGAGGTGATGACGGGATTCGCGCTCGGCGCGACCGCCCTGGAACTCCTGCGACTCGACGGAGCCGAGCTCGCCGTCGTCGGATCGGGCGACGGACGGATTGCCGTCCGTCGGCTGGACGCCGGCCGCGCCACGGTGGGGGAGTTCCCGCCGTTCGCCTCCGCCGTCAGCGACATCCACTTCGCCGAAATCCGGGGCGTTGCGGTCCTCGCGGCCGCCGACCGGCACGGCCTGCTGCGTGTCGGCCGTATGAACACTCTCAGCTGGACGTCCGAGATCAACATCGGCAGCAGCATCAACGGTTTCTCCATCGACCGCGAAGGCCATATCTGCGTGGCCACCGACATGGGCGTCGTCGCCCTGACCCTGACGGAGGTGCGGCCGTGAGCCGGATCGTGTTCGTGCACGGTATCGCGCAGGAGACCGTGGGCCCCGAGTCGCTGCTCGCCGAGTGGTACCCCGCGCTCTGCGACGGGCTCGTCCTCGCCGGTGGGGAGAAGCCTGCGCGCGAGGAGGTCGCCATGGCCTTCTACGGCGACCTCTTCCGCAAGGCCGGCCACCGCGGCCTCGGCACCCCCGAGCTCGACGCCTCCGACGTCGAGGAGGGCACCGAGCGTGAACTCCTGCTCCAGTGGTGGGAGTACGCCGCCCAGCTCGACCCCCGGCTGCCCGGCCCGGGGGACCGGACCCGGCTGCGGACCGTGCGTCCCGTGCAGCGGGCCCTGGACGCGCTCAGCCACTCCGCGTTCTTCGCCGGCATGGGGGAGCGGCTGATGATCGGCGCCGCCCGGCAGGTCCGTCGCTACTTCACCGAGCAGCAGGTCAGGGACGCGATCCGGGAGCGGTTCGAGCGTACGCTCACCGAAGCGACCCGGGTGGTCGTCGCGCACTCCCTCGGCTCGGTCGTCGCCTACGAGGCCCTGTGCGCGGGCCCCGACCGTCCCGACGTCACGCTCGTGACCCTGGGCTCCCCGCTCGGCGTCCGCCATCTCGTCTTCGACCGGCTTCGGCCGCCGCCGCACGCCGGACGAGCCCGCTGGCCCGCGCCGGTGCGGCAGTGGGTCAACATCGCCGACAGGGGTGACCTCGTGGCGCTGGCCAAGGAGCTCCGGCCGCTGTTCGGGGACCGGATCCGAGACCTGCCGATCCACAACGGGGCCAAGGCGCACGACGTACGGCCCTACCTGACGGCCGTCGAGAGCGGCCGGGCCATCGCGGCGGGCCTGGCCGGGCCCGGGGCCTGATCGGGGATCCGGCTGCCCAGATCAGACCGCCGCCGGGGACAGGGCTCGGAGTTGTTCCAGGCGGAGGCGGGTTTCCTCGTCCAGGGGGACGAACGTCGTCAGGCGGGGGCCGGCCGCCGGGCCCAGCCACAGGTTGGTGTGTTCCAGGCGGAGCAGGCCCACATGGGCGTTGCGGATGTACTTCACGTTGCCGCCCATGCCGACCACCTCGTGCCGCGCCCAGATCTCGCGGAACTCCGGCGAGGCCGCCTCCAGCCGGGCCAGCAGGGTCTTCCAGGCCGGTTCTGCCAGGTGTCCGGCCATCGAAGCCCGGAACTTGGCCGCCATCAGGCGGTTCACGTCCGGCATGTCGGCCAGGGACGCCCGCCAGTCGGGGTTGGTGAAGGCCAGCCACATGCAGTTGCGGTCCTCCCGCGGCAGCCGGTCCAGGTCGCACAGGAGCCGTCCGTACGTGGCGTTGTACGCGAGGATGTCGTACCGGCTGTTCTGTACGCACGCCGGGATCGGGTCCAGCTGGTCGAGCATGGCCCGCAGCGCCGGGGTCACGCTCGGGCAGCGGGTGTCCGGCGCGGGATCGGTGCTTCCCGCGAGGGCGAACAGGTGCGTGCGCTCGCTGGAGTCCAGCAGCAGGGCGCGCGCCAGGGCGTCCAGGACCTGGGGGGACACCTGGATCTCGCGGGCCTGCTCCAGCCAGGTGTACCAGGTGACGCCGACGGCGGAGAGCTGGGCGACCTCCTCGCGGCGCAGTCCGGGGGTGCGCCTGCGGCGGCCGCGCGTCAGCCCGACCTGTTCCGGGGTGATCCGCTCGCGGCGGCTGCGCAGGAAGTCGGCCAGCTCGTGCCGGCGCAGGTCGCTCTGGGGGGCCACAGTGGTCATGGGTCCAGCGTGCCGCATCGCCCAGCCGGTTTCCAGGTACTCCTGGTACCAGGATAAGGAGACTCTGGTACCAGGCTGAGTGGGGGAGGATCGTTTCTTCCGTGACCGAAACGACCGTACGAACGCCGCCCCGTACCTCCACCCCCACCTCCCCGGCCCGGGCCCACCAGCCCGCCGGAATCTCGCCGCTCGGCCTGTTCACCGTGCTGCTGGGCGCGGCCCTCCCGCTGATCGACTTCTTCATCGTCAACGTGGCGCTGCCCGCCATCGACACCGACCTCGCCGCCGGCCCGGCCATGCTGGAACTGGTCGTCGGCGGTTACGGCGTCGCCTACTCGGTGCTGCTGGTGCTGGGCGGCCGCCTCGGCGACACGGCCGGCCGACGCCGGCTGTTCCTGATCGGCATGGCCGCCTTCGGCGCCACCTCCCTCGCCTGCGGCCTGGCCCCCACCGCCTGGACCCTGGTCGGCGCGCGGGTGGCCCAGGGGGCCGCGGCGGCGCTGATGCTGCCCCAGGTGCTCGCCACCATCCAGGCCACGACCGAGGGGCCGCGCCGGGCCCGCGCGATGAGCCTGTACGGGGCCACCGCCGGGCTGTCGATGGTCGCCGGCCAGATCCTCGGCGGGGTCCTGGTCGCCGCCGACGTGGCCGGCTCCGGCTGGCGCTCGGTGTTCCTGGTCAACGTGCCGGTGGTGCTCCTCGGGCTGGTGCTCGCCGTCCGGGCCGTCCCGGAGACCCGCTCCGACCGCCCGGCGTCGGTGGACGTACCCGGAACGCTGCTGCTGGGGCTGACGCTGGTGTCCCTGCTGCTCCCGCTGACGGAGGGCCGGGCGGCCGGCTGGCCGCTGTGGACGTGGGTGTCGCTGGCCGTCTCCCCGCTCGCCGCCGTGGCCTTCTACCTGACCGAGCGCCGCGCCGACCGCCTCGGGCGGACCCCGCTGGTGCCGCCGAGCCTGCTGCGCCTGGTGTCGCTGCGGCGCGGGCTGGCGATGCTGCTGCCGTTCTCGATCGGCTTCAGCGGCTTCATGTTCGTCGTGGCCGTCGCGCTCCAGCAGGGGCTGCGCATGGGCCCGGTGTCGGCGGGGCTCGCCCTGGTGCCGATGGCCCTGGCCTTCTTCGCCGCCTCGCTCGCCGGTCCCCGGCTGGTCGGGCGCTTCGGCAGCCGGGTGGTCACCGCCGGCGGGATCATCCAGGCCGTGGGCATCGGCCTGCTGCTGGTGACCGTCTGGCGCGGCTGGCCCGGCCTGGGCCTCGCGGCCCTCGCCCCCGGGGTCGCCATCGCGGGCCTGGGGCAGGGCCTCCAGCTGCCCGTGCTGATGCGGCTGATGCTCTCGGACGTGCCGGCGGACCGGGCCGGGGTGGGCAGCGGGGTCATGGTCACCACGCAGCAGTCCTCGCTCGCCCTGGGCGTGGCGACCGTCGGCAGCCTCTTCCTCGCCCTGGCGGCCGCGCTGGGCATGCGGGACGCCCTGGCGGTGACCCTGCTGGTGCAGCTCGGGCTGATCGCCCTTGCGGTCCTGCTCAGCCTGCGCCTGCCGCGCGTCATGCGCTGAGTCCGCGCTCCAGGGCGGCTGCTCGCGGTGACCCGCCGCGGGCTGGTCACCCGATGCGGGCTGGTCACCCGCCCCTGGTCACCCGCCCCTGGTCACCCCGGGGGCGGGTCACCCGCCCCCGGTCACCCGGCCCCGTTCCCGCCCCCGGTCACCCGGCCCGCAGGGACTCCAGCCAGGCCTCGGCCTCGGCCGCGCCGAACTCCGCCTGCCCGCCCGCGAAGAGCAGGCCCGCGCCGGCGAAGGCCGGGTCGGCGGCGCTCTCCGCCACGTACGGCACGGCCAGGCAGTGCATCCCGGCGGCGCGGGCCGCCAGCGCCCCCGGCGCCGCGTCCTCGACCACCACGCAGGAGGCGGGGACGGCGCCGAGCCGGCGGGCCGCCTCCAGGAACACGTCAGGGGCGGGCTTGCCCCGTTCGACCTCCTCGGCGGAGACCGCCGTGGTCAGCAGCGCGGCCAGCCCGGTGCCCTCCAGTACGGCGTCGATCGCCTCCCGGGAGGACCCCGATGCCACCGCCATCGGAACGCCCCGGGCGTGCAGCCGTTCCACGAACCTGCGCATCTCCGGGAAGGCCTCCGTACGGGTGCGGGCCAGCTCCAGATAGGCGGCGTTCTGCTCCGCCAGCAGCTGCTCCACCGGCGCCCGCAGCCCGTGCCGCTCCTTGAGGATCTCCAGCGTCTCCAGGGTGCCGATGCCGATGAACCGGGAGTGCTGCTCCCAGTCGAAGTCGGGGACCCCGTGGCGCTGCAGGGTGAGGCGTCCGGACTCGTAGTAGTTCGGCTCGCTGTCCACGAGGGTGCCGTCGAGATCGAATATGACGGAGATCATCCGTTGTGCCCGTCCTGCCGGTCGTGTCGCTGCCCAGCCCATCCTGTCAGGGTTTGCGCACGGCCCGTCCCACGGACTCGACCAGCGGCAGCAGCCGGTGCGCGACCCGCTCCCGCAGGGCCACCTCGGTCCGGGTGCGGACGACTCCCGGGAGCCGGATCAGCCGCTGGATCACGTCCTCCAGATGGGCGTTGTCCCGGGCGGCCACCCGCGTCAGCAGGTCCCCTCCTCCGGTGATCGAGAAGGCCTCGATGATCTCCGGTACGGCGGCCAGGGCGTCGCCCACCTCGTCCAGGTGCCCCTGGGTGACCTCGATGTGCACGAAGGCCAGCACCGGGTGCCCGAGTGCGGCGGGGGAGAGGGAGGGGCCCGTTCCGGTGATCACCCCCGTGCGCTCCAGCCGGTCCAGCCGGGCCTGGAGGGTTCCGCGCGCCACGCCGAGGATCCGGGCGTACTCGCGGACACTGGTGCGCGGCTGCTCGATCAGCAGGCGCAGGATCCGGGTGTCGAGCTCGTCCACCGCCATGTCAGGACTGTACCAATGGTCCGTTCAGCCCGGATTGCCCATGGTTCGGATCGGATGGGGGAGACCAGCGCCTTGAAGACCGCCAAGACCGCCAAGACCGAGAAGACCGCCGTCGTCCTGTACACCGGCGACCTGCGCCTGCACGACCACCCGCCGCTGCGCTCCGCGCTCGCCTCCTGCGACCGGGTGGTCCCGCTCTTCGTCCGGGACCGGGCCGTCGAACGCTCCGGCTTCGCCGCGCCCAACCGGCTGGCCTTCCTCGCCGACTGCCTCGCCGACCTCGACGCCGGACTGCGCGAGCGCGGCGGCCGCCTCGTCCTGCGCTCCGGGGACGTCGTCGACGAGGTCTGCGCCCTCGCCCGGGAGACCGACGCCGACGAGGTCCACCTCGCCGCCGGGGTCAGCGGCTACGCCCAGTCCCGCGAACGCCGCCTGCGCGAGGCCCTGCGGGCGCAGGGGTGCGCCCTGCACGCGCACGACGGGGTGATCACCGCGGTGGCCCCCGGCGCGGTCCTCCCCCGTGGCTCGGGCTCCGACCACTTCGCCGTCTTCACCCCGTACCTGCGCCGCTGGAGCGCGCTGCCCCCGCGCGAGGCGCTCGCCGCCCCGCGCGCCGTCCGCGTCCCCGAGTCCATCGGGTCCGAGGAGCCGCCCCGCCGCTCCGCCGTCACCGGGACCTCCCCGGGCCTGGCGCCCGGCGGCGAGGCCGAAGCCCGTCGGCTGCTGACCCGCTGGCTGCGCTCGGGCGTCGCCCGGTACGAGGACACCCACGACGACCTGGCCGCCGACGCCACCTCCCGGCTCTCCCCGCACCTGCACTTCGGCACCCTCTCCCCCGTCGAGGCCGTCCAGCGCGCCCGCGCCGCCGGCGGCCCCGGCGCCGAGGCTTTCGTCCGGCAGCTGTGCTGGCGCGACTTCCACCACCAGGTCCTCGCCGCCCGCCCCGCGGCCGCCGCCGAGGACTACCGCCCCCGCCACGACCGCTGGCGCACCGGGTCCGCCGCCGAGGAGGAGGTCCAGGCCTGGAAGGACGGCCGCACCGGCTACCCGGTGGTCGACGCGGCCATGCGCCAGCTGCGCCACGAGGGCTGGATGCACAACCGGGGCCGGCTGCTGACCGCCTGCTTCCTCACCAAGACCCTCTACGTGGACTGGCGCACCGGAGCCCGGCACTTCCTCGACCTCCTCGTGGACGGGGACGTGGCGAACAACCAGCTCAACTGGCAGTGGGTGGCCGGAACCGGCACCGACACCCGCCCCAACCGGGTCCTCAACCCCGTCCGCCAGGCCTTCAGGTACGACCCCCGGGGCCGCTACGTCCACCGCTGGGTACCCGAACTGGCCGGCCTGCCCGCGCCCCGGGTCCACGAACCCTGGCGGCTGCCCGCCGAGGAGCGGGCCCGCTACGACTACCCCGACCCGGTGGTGGACCTCTCCGACGCCCAGGCCCGCTTCCACGAGGCCCGACAGTGACACGTGCGCGCCGCTCCACCGCCCTGACGTGCCGGGCGCGAGCCGCTCCCCATAGGGTCCGGGGCATGAGTGATCTTCTGCTGGTGAGGCACGGGGAGACGGCGTGGAGCGCCAACGGGCGGCACACGGGACTCACCGACGTCCCGCTGACCGCGCGCGGCGCCGACGAGGCCCTCTCGCTGGCCCCCTACTTCCGCGACCGGCACCCCGCCCTGGTGCTGACCAGCCCGCTGAGCCGGGCGGTGGCCACGGCCGAACTCGCCGGGCTGACCGACGGGGTGCCCGAGCCGGACCTCCACGAGTGGGACTACGGCGGCTACGAGGGCATCACCACCGCCGAGATCCAGCGCACCCGGCCCGACTGGTCGCTGTGGACCGACGGGGTCCCGCAGGGCGACGCCCACCACCCCGGGGAGAGCGCCGCCCAGGTCGGGGCCCGCGCCGACCGGGTCCTGGCCCGGGCCGGCGAGGTGCTGCGCGCCGACAAGGGCGATGTCGTGCTCGTCGCCCACGGCCACTTCCTGCGCGTCCTCACCGCCCGCTACCTCGGCCTGCCCCCGACGGACGGCCGGCTCTTCCTGCTGCGCACCGGAACGGTCAGCGTCCTGTCCACGGAACACGGCCTCCCGGTGGTGGCGGGCTGGAACGTCCGCCCCTGAAACCGGCGGCGCCGGGGCGAGCGGGGCCGCCACCCGGACGACCCGCGCCGCCTCGCGCGGCACCGCCGCGCGCGTGACGATGCGTACATGGACCAGGGCGACCACGGCCGACCGGAGGGCACCCTCCCCGACGCCGCCTCCGGCGAGGACACCCTCCAGGCCAACGCGATCGGCTTCCTCGACGCGCTCGTGATCGGCCTGAACTCCACCTCGCCGGCCTACTCCCTGGCCGCCGTCATCGGCCCGATCGTCGCCATCGCCGGCATCTACGCCCCGGGCGTGATGCTGGCCTCCTTCGTGCCGATGCTGCTCATCGCCGCCGCCTTCTACTACCTCAACAAGGTCGACCAGGACTGCGGCACCACCTTCTCGTGGGTGACCCGCGCCATGGGGCCCTGGGCGGGCTGGCTCGGCGGCTGGGCCATCACCATGACCGGAGTCCTCGTCATCGGCTCCCTCGCCGACGTCGCCGTCCACTTCGGGCTGCTCGCCGTCGGCCTCGACGGCTGGGCCGACAACACCGTGGTCCGCCAGACCCTCACCGTCGTGGTGATCCTCGCGATGACCGCGATCTGCGTCATCGGCACCGAACTGTCGGCGCACTTCCAGGACGTCCTCATCCTGGCCCAGGTCCTCTTCCTCCTGGTCTTCGCCGTCGTCGCCATCTACCGCGTCTACGCCGGCACCAGCACCCTCGGCTCCGTCCACCCGTCCATGACCTGGCTCAACCCCTTCGGCGCCGGCGGCAGCGCGCTCACCGGCGGCCTGCTGCTCGGCGTGTTCATCTACTGGGGCTGGGAATCCGCCGTGAACCTCACCGAGGAGGTCGAGGACTCCGCGACCGCGCCCGGCAAGGCCGGCATCTGGTCCACCCTGGTCCTGCTGGTCACGTACCTGTCCGTCGGCTTCGCCATCGTCGCCTACGCCGGGACGAAGTTCCTCGCCGAGAACGCCGGCGAGGAAGAGGCGATCTTCGCCGTCCTCGCGCACGAGGTGATGGGCGGCTGGGACTGGATGGTGCTCCTCGCCGTCTGCACCTCCGCCCTCGCCTCCACCCAGACGACGATCATCCCGGCCTCCCGCACCGCCCTGTCCATGGCCCGCCGGCACGCCCTGCCCCCGCACCTCGCGCACATCCACCACCGCTTCCACACCCCCGACGTCAGCACCTGGTGGGTGGCCGTCATCGCCATCGCCTGGTACCTCGCCGTCAACCAGATCAGCGAGAACGCCCTGCTCGACTCCCTGACCGCCCTCTCGCTGCTCATCGCCTTCTACTACGCGCTCACCGGCCTGGCCTGCGCCGTCTACTACCGCCGCCACCTGCTGGAGAACGTCCACAACTTCCTGCTCATCGGTGTCGGCCCCCTGGTCGGCGCCGGGCTGCTGGCCTGGCTCCTCGTGGAGTCCGTCCACGACATGTCCGACCCGGGGAACTCGGCCGGCGGGACCTCCTGGTTCGGTCTCGGCCCGCCCCTGGTCATCGGGATCGGCATCGCCGTCGTCGGCGTGCTCCTGATGTGCTTCTGGCGGATCCGCGACGGCAGGTTCTGGCAGGAGCGCCGGGGAGTGGTCGACCCGGCCCTCGTCCGCGGCGGGAAGAGCTGAGGAGTCCCGGATGTCCGTAGTCCTCGGGTACGACGAGTCCCCCGGCGCCGAGCGGGCCCTGCGCGTCGCCCTCGAAGTGGCCACCGCCTTCGGGGAACCGCTGGTCCTCGTCTACGGTGCGGCCGCGCCCGGCGCCGCCGGGGAGGAGTACCGCGCCCACCGCGAGGCCGTCCTCCAGGCGGGCCGCAGCGCGCTCGCCCGGGCCGTCGAGGCCGCGGACGAGGCCGGGGTGCCCTCGGCGGTCGAGGTGATGGACGACAAACCGGCCCAGGCCCTGCTCGCCGCCGCCGAACACCACCACGCCCGGGTCATCATCGTCGGCACCTGGGGCGACAGCCCCATCCGCGGGGCCCTGCTCGGCTCGACCCCGCACAAGCTCCTGCACCTCTCCCCGGTCCCGGTGCTCTGCGTCCCGACCGAGGAGACCGGCTAGCAGGACACCGCAGACCGTGCGGCTACGCGAAGACCCCCGCGAGGTACTCGGCCAGCCCCTCGGCGGACGGCGGGCACAGCCGCGCCCCCAGATAGCCGTCCGGGCGCACCACGAAGGCCGTCGGCTCCCGCACCCCGTAGCGCAGGGCGAACTCGCCCCGCCCGTCGCGGTACACCGGCATCGGCGTGGCCCCGGCGGGCGCGGTCCCGCCCTCGGTGAGGACCGCGTACGCCGTGAGCCGCCCCGCCGGCGACCCGCCCGTCAGTGCGGCGAGTCCGGGAACGAACGAGTCCCACGCGCCGTCGGTGTACACCAGCAGCACGTGCTCGCGGTCCCTCAGCAGGTCGTGGAGCCGCAGCGGATAGGCGGGGACGTCCCCGGCCAGCCCGCCGCAGTCGGGGGCCCGGTCGCCGGGCCCCGGCCCGGTGCCGTGGGCGTCCCCGGGGTCCGGGGGCCGTACCACCGGACTGTCGGGGTAGCCCACCAGCAGCTGGGCCTCGCGCAGCACCGCGGTCGTCTCCCCGCCGGCCGCCCCGGCCGTCCGGCGGGCGTGGCGCACCGTCCGCCCGACGACCTCCTCGCCGACCGGCCGGCGCTCGGCGTCGTAGCTGGCCAGCAGCCGCGGGTGCGCGGAGCCGCCGACGGCGAGGGCGAGCTTCCAGGCCAGGTTCCAGGCGTCCTGGATGCCGGTGTTCATCCCCTGCGCGCCGGTCGGCGGATGGATGTGCGCCGCGTCCCCGGCGACGAAGACCCGGCCGTCGGAGTACCGGTCCACCAGCCGGTGGCTGATCCGGAACACCGAGGACCAGCGCAGGGCCGAGGCGGTCACCGGCCGCGGCGACATCCGGTCCAGCACCGCCTGGACGTCGGCGAGCGCGGGGGCCCGGGCGCCCTCCAGCCCGTGCGCCACCCCGTCGCCGGCCGCCGGCGCGGCGGCCGCGGAGAGCTCCGGGGGCACCAGCATGGACATCCGGTACCGGCCCGGCCCGGGCAGCGGGATGCAGACCAGCACGTCGTCGACCTTCCCGTCGGCGTCGTGGTGCACGGCCCGCACGGTGTACCCGTACGGCAGGTCCCAGCCGACCTCCACGTCGGCCAGCATGTACTCCTCGGGGAAGGCCCCGCCCTCGAAGCGGAGCCCGAGCCCCTTGCGGACGGTGCTGTGCGCCCCGTCGCAGCCCACCAGGTACCGGGTCCGCAGCTCCTCCTCGCCGCCCGGTCCCGTCAGCAGGACATTCACCCCGTCGTCGTCCTGCGTGAACGACACCAGTTCCGTGCTCCGCTCGATCCCGGTGCCGAACCGGGCCAGGAAGTCCTCCAGGATCCGCTCCGTCTCGTACTGCGGCAGCGCCGCGAACCCGTACGGCACCTCGGGCGGCAGCTCCATCCGCAGCGGTTCCCGCTCCTCGCCGTCGACGTAGAGCAGCTGCCCGCGCAGCGGGACCGCCGCGTCCAGCGCGTCCGAGACCAGCCCCATCCGGTCCCACAGCTCCAGCGTCCGTGGCTGGATGCCCACGGCCTTCGCGTACGGCAGCCGGGCCGGGAGCCGGTCCACGATCCGGCAGTCCACCCCCCGCCGGCGCAGTTCCACCGCCGCCGTCAGCCCCACCGGGCCCGCGCCCACGACGAGCACGTCCACCGCCGCGCCGTTCATACGTCCATCGTGTCCACGGCCGCGGCCGCCCCGCCACCGGGCCACCGCGGAAGACCGCCGCGCGGCGCCCGGCGCGCAGCAGATCCGTTGGCCCGCTCCTGGCCGGAAATGTACGGGCGGACCGGTACCAATGGCCCAGCGGCGGGAGCCCGCCTTGAGCCAATGCCCCTGGGGATGCTTATCTGTGTCGTATCCATGTACTTTCGGCGCCGCGCAGCGCCGGCCGGCAACGACGCCGGACCGGAGCGCGGCGCCTTCGCCGTGCCCGTACGCCGCCCACCACCCCCGGGCGGACACCGGCCCGGCGCGCACCACTGCGAGGGGGGCGGCACACCGCCATGAAGAGGATGTTCACGGCTCCGGATCCGGGGCGCACCAGACTCAGGAACTCGACGCGCGCGGTGATCGGCACGGGGCTCGCCGTCGCCGTGGCGGAACTGGCGGGGCTCTCGCTCGCCGCCTCCATCACCGGCGGGCTTGCGGCGCTGCTCGCGCTGTTCACGGTCCTCGACGCGGACGTCCGCGCCCAGCGGGTGACCACCGCCCTGCTGCCCGTCGCCGGCTTCCCCGTCCTGGTGCTGGCCACCTCCCTGCACGGCATGCCGCCGGTCCGGGACGCGGCCTGGCTGGCCGTGGTCTTCGCCGGGGTCTACGCCCGCCGCTGGGGGGCGCGCGGGCACGCCCTCGGCATCTTCGCGTTCATGATGTTCTTCGTCACCCAGTTCCTGCACGCCCGTCCCGCCCAGTTGCCCGAGCTGTTCGCCGCCGTCGCGCTGGCGCTCCTGTCGGCCGGGGCCGTGCGGTTCGCGCTGTGGCCCCTCGAACGCCGTACGCCCCCGGCCGCGGCCCCGCCGCCGCTGCCCGGCACCGGCCTCGCCCGGCCCACCACCCGCCAGGCCTTCCAGGCCACCGCCGCCTGCGGCTTCGCCCTCGCCATCGGCCAGGTCCTCTCCGAGGACCGCTGGTACTGGGCCGTCGGCACCGCCTGGTGGATCTTCGTCAACACCGCCTCGCGCGGCGAGACCCTGGTCCGCGGCTTCCGCCGGGTCCTGGGCACCGTCACCGGCATCGCGGCCGGCCTGCTGATCGCCGTACCGCTGCACGGGGCCCCCGCGCCCACCGCAGCCCTGGTCGCCGTCTGCGTCTTCGGCATCTTCTACACGGCCGCCCCCTCGTACTCCTGGATGATGTTCTTCGTCACCGTCATGGCCGGGCTGCTCTACGGGCTCCTCGGCGTGCTCCACCCCGGCCTGCTGCTCCTGCGCTTCGAGGAGACCGCCGTCGGCGCGCTGGGCGCGGCCCTCGGCGTCACCCTGATCCTGCCGGTCACCACGCACGCCGCCAACGACGCCTGGATCCAGCGCGCCCTGCACTGCGTACGGGCCTCCACCGCCGCCTCCCTCGACCGCCTCGCGGGCGACCCCGAGGCCGACCCCGCCCCGCACGCCGCCGAGCTGGAACTGCTCCTGGCCCGGGTGCGGATGGCGCTCGCGCCCCTGGTCCACCCGCTGAGCCCGCTGCGCGCCCGCAAGGCCCGCGCCCGCCAGGTCCTGGCCCTGCTCGACGACTGCGCCCGCGAGGTGCGCGGGCTCGTCTCCGTCGCCGCCGACCCGCAGGCCTCCCACGACGCCCGGCTCGCCGCCGCCTGCTGGCGCGTCGAGGCCGCCGTGGAGGCGCTCACCGCCCCGCAGGGCGCACCGGAGCACGCCGCCCCCGCCACCCCGGCCGGCCCCGCCGGAGCCGAACCGGCCCTGGCCCACCTGCACGGCCTCGAAACGGCCCTGGCCGCCCTCGCCACCCCGCTGCGCACCGACCCCCGCGCCCCGCTGGTCATCACGGCCTGAGGCAACCACCCCCGCGCGCGGGGCGGGCGGCGGTACGGTCGGGGGGCGGTCGGCCCGGTCGACGCCCCAACTCCCGGAATGCCGGGGATGGTACGCGCCGCCGCCCCACCGCAGGCCAACGCTTGAAGATCACTCGGAGGAGTGTTCCGTGGGCGCCAGGCGCACGGCACTGACCTGCCGCATGTACAACGGGTGATTGTTCATTGCACATTCATCTGGCATGTACAGGGTGGATCTGTCCGGACAGGGGGTAACCGCCCGGAATGGAAATTCTGCAGAAGCACTCGAGCGACGCTCAGGTGTGGGAGGAAGCCGAGGAGTTCATCCGGCTCTTCCACCGGGAGAATCCGCAGGCCGGTGATCTGCGCGCGCGCCTCGCCGCCGTACGGGCCGAGCTCGCGGAGACCGGCACCTACCGCCACACCCCGGAGGAGCTGGTCCACGGGGCCCGGGTGGCCTGGCGCAACAGCAACCGCTGCATAGGCCGGCTCTACTGGAACTCGCTGCGCGTCCGCGACCGGCGCGGGCTGACGGACGCCGAGGACATCGCCGCCGAGTGCTTCGAGCACCTGCGCGAGGCGACCAACGGCGGCCGGGTCCGCCCCACGATCACGGTCTTCGCCCCGGACGCCCCGGGCCGGCCGGGCCCGCTGATCTGGAGCGAACAGCTCGTGCGCTACGCCGGCTACGGGGACCACCCGTCGATAACCGTCGGGGACGCCCGCAACAGACCGCTCACCGAGGCCCTGCTGCGGCTCGGCTGGTCCGGCGGCCAGGGCACCCCCTTCGACCTCCTCCCGCTGGTGGTCCAGGGGGTCGACGACAAGCCCCGCTGGTTCGACACCCCCGCCGACGCCGTACTGGAGGTGCCGATCCGTCACCCCGACGAGCGGGACGACTGGTCGGACTGGGCCCTGCGCTGGCACGCCGTTCCGGCCATTTCCAACATGTGCCTGGAGGTCGGCGGCATCCACTACACGGCGGCCCCGTTCAACGGCTGGTACATGGGCACCGAGATCGGCGCCCGCAACCTCGCTGACACCGACCGCTACAACCTCCTGCCGGCCGTGGCCCGCAGGCTCGGCCTGGACGTCTCCAGCGACCGCTCGCTCTGGAAGGACCGGGCCCTGGTCGAGCTCAACCGGGCCGTGCTGGACTCCTTCGACCGGGCCGGGGTCACCATCGCCGACCACCACACCGAGTCCCGCCGCTTCCTCTCGCACCTGGAGCGCGAGGAGCGCAAGGGCCGTCAGGTGGGCGCGGACTGGTCCTGGATCGTCCCGCCGATCTCCGGCTCCGCCACCCCCGTCTTCCACCGGACCTACGAGGACCGGCCGAGCGCGACCGCGTACGTCCACCACGACGGCGCGCAGGAACGGGCCTGGGGGCGGGACTTGGTCTAGACCTTCTGTTACGGTCGGCTCGGAACGGATCCGGGACGGCGGAGAGGGGCACCGGTGGGCGGCGCGCACAGCACGGACCACGGCGGCGGACACCGGGCCTACATCGGCTCGTTCACCTCGGGGGGCGGCCGCGGTGTCATCACCGCGGCCGTGGATCCGGCCACCGGGGCGCTGACCCCGCTCTCGGCGGAGGACTCCCTGCCGGACCCCTCGTACCTCGCCCTCGACCCGGGCACCGGCGTGCTGTACGCGGTGAGCGAGGCGCAACGGGGTGCGGTGGGAGCCTTCCGCACCACCGCCGACGGGCTCGCCCCGCTCGGCGCCCCCGTCCCCGTCGCGGGCTCCGGCCCCACCCACCTCGGCCTGGCCGGGCGCCGGCTGCTGACCGCCAACTACACCTCGGGCGGCGTCAGCAGCCTGCCGCTCGCCGCCGACGGCGCCGTCTCGGGACCCGCCTCGGTCCTCGCGTACGAGGGCTCCGGCCCCGACCCCGAGCGCCAGGAGGGCCCGCACGCCCACCAGGTGCTGGCGGACCCCGCCGGCCGCTGGGTGCTCGGCGTGGACCTCGGCACCGACGCGGTACGGGTCTGCGCGCTCGACCCGGCCACCGGGGAGCTCCGCCCGCACGCGCACACCGCGCTGCGCCCCGGATCCGGGCCGCGCCACCTGGCCTTCCACCCGGCGGGCGGCGCGGTCTACGTCCTGCACGAGCTGGAGCCGCTGCTGACCGTCTGCCGCTGGAACGCGGACGCGGGGCTCCTCGACCCGCTCGGCGAGCTCGCGGTCGCCCCGGCGGGCGTCCCCGAGTGCGTACGGGCCTACCCCTCGGCGATCACCGCCTCGCCCGACGGCCGCTTCCTCTGGGCGGCGGTGCGCGGGGCCGACACCCTGGTCACCTTCTCGCTCGCCGACGGCCCCGAGGAGCCGCGGCTCACCGGCAGCGTCGGCTGCGGCGGCCACTGGCCGCGCGACCTCGTCGCGGACCCGGCGGGGCGCCGCCTCTACGCGGCCAACGAGCGCTCGGGGGACGTCACCTGGTTCGACGTGGACCCGCACACCGGCCGCCCGGCCCGGGCCGGCTCGATGGCCGCCCCGGCGGCCTCCTGCGTGGTCCTCTGCTTTTGCGCCTGAACCGGCGCCGCTTTCGCGGAGTTGGCTGCTCGCCGTCCGGGTTGCTCAATGGATGGCCGAGGTCCTCGTCGGGCAGGCAGGAGAGGGCCCGCCCAGGGGCATTCCCCGGGCGGGCCCTCCTTGTACGTCTTTACTGGGCGGGCGCGCCCAGCTGGATGCCCAGGGCGGCGCTGTACTGGGCGACGGCCAGCTTGCCGAGCGCCGGGTAGGCGCCGAGCACCTCGGCGGCGGCGCAGTCGGCCTCCTTGCAGGCCGTGTCCAGCAGCCCGTCGGCCGCCTCCGGGCCGATCAGGTAGGGCGCCAGCGCCAGCTGGACGGCGCCCGCGCCGCGCAGCTCGGCGGCGACCGCGGCCACGGAGCCCTCCTGGTCCAGCGCGGCGGCCATCACGGGCACCGCGAGCCGGGCGGCCAGCAGCATGCCGGTGATCCCGGCGGCCTGGACGGCCTCCTCGCCGCCGGTGGTGGCCAGGATGATGCCGTCGGCCGCGGTGGCCACGGTGAACAGCCGGGCCCGGTCGGCGCGGGCCAGGCCGGCCTCCGAGAGGCGCACGTGCAGGCCCTCGGCCAGCAGCGGGTGCGGGCCGAGTACGTCGGCCAGCTCGGCGGCGGCGGAGGAGTCCATCAGCGCCTGGCGCACCCGGCGCAGCAGGTCCGCGTCCGGACCGGCCAGCAGGGGCACGACCACGGCGTCCGGGCCGGTCGGCGCGGGCACCTCGTGGCCGGCGGCGCGGGCGAACTCGGCGCGCGTGGTCCGCTCCTCGGCGACGGCGGTCAGCACGCCGGACAGCGAGGGGAACTCGCTCTCCTCGGTGTCCTCGCCCTCCAGGTAGCCGATCCGGGCGTCCAGGCCGGGCAGCTCGGAGCGGCCGATGCTGATGATCTCCTCGGCGAGCCCCCGGGAGGCGGCCGAGGGGGCACCGGGCACGGCGAGCACCAGCGCGGGTGCGCCCTCGGGCGCCACCGCGGGCTCGGGCCGGCGGTGCCGTCCGGTCTGGCGGGGTCGCGGCATTCGTACGGGCAGGCCGTTTGCGGGCCCAGTGGGGGAGCTCATGGCGCCGCATGCTACTGGCTTATCGGAACCAGGTGTTCGGGCAGGGCCTCGTCAGGTGGCATCTGTCCTCATTTATCCGTTGAATGTCATACACGCTTCAACCAGATCAACTGACGGACGGCGAGCGCCAGTCGACGGAACGTAGCGGTAACGGCCTGTCAGTGTGACCCAGTAGAGTGACGCAGCGTGGCACCACGACCCTTGAACGAAATTGTCGAAGCGGGCTGGGCGAAGGCCCTGGAACCCGCCGCGGACCGCATCGCGGGCATGGGGGACTTCCTCCGCGCGGAGATAGCGGCCGGCCGGACCTACCTGCCCTCCGGGGCGAACGTCCTGCGCGCCTTCCAGCAGCCCTTCGACGACGTCCGCGTACTGATCGTCGGGCAGGACCCCTACCCGACGCCCGGCCATGCCGTCGGGCTGAGCTTCGCGGTCGCGCCCGAGGTGAACCCGGTGCCGGGCAGCCTGGAGAACATCTTCCGCGAGATGCACACCGACCTGGGCCTGCCCCGCCCCTCCAACGGGGACCTGACCCCGTGGACGAGGCAGGGCGTGCTGCTGCTCAACAGGGCTCTGACGACCGCGCCGCGCAAGCCGGGCGGGCACCGGGGCAAGGGCTGGGAAGAGGTCACCGAGCAGGCCATCCGGGCGCTCGCCGCCCGCGGCAAGCCGCTGGTGTCCATCCTCTGGGGCCGCGACGCCCGCAACCTGCGGCCGCTGCTCGGCAGCCTCCCCGCGATCGAGTCGGCGCACCCCTCGCCCATGTCAGCCGACCGCGGCTTCTTCGGCTCGCGCCCCTTCAGCCGGGCCAACGAGCTGCTCGTCCGGCAGGGCTCCGAGCCCGTCGACTGGCGTCTTCCCTGACACCGGGGGTCAGCGGACGGCGGCCAGCACATGGCTCGGGCCGACCTGCCAGACGACCCCCACGTCCGCGAAGCCCGCGTCGCGCAGCAGCGCGACGTGGCCGGACACGGTGAGGTCGTTGCCCTCGCAGGGGGCCCGCCCGGCCTCGCCGCCGCGAGCGAGCAGCGGGGCCAGCTCCGGATCGCCGGCCGCGCCCGACCACCAGGACTCCCAGTCCTCCTCGTGCCCGCAGACCGCGTTGCGTTCGGCGTGCCGGCGCCCGACGTCCCGCGCGAGTTCCGACACCTTCGCCGAGTCCGGGCTGATGTGGTCGCCGTTGACCAGGATCCCGCCGGGCCGCAGCAGCCCGGCGAGCTCCCCGTAGACCCGCCGCAGGGTCCGCTCGCCCAGGTAGTGCAGGGCGGTCGTCGAGACCACCGCGTCCGCGGGGCGGTCCAGGCCCAGCCGGCCGAGCCAGCCGGGCTCGCCGATCAGCGTGTTGACGTAGCGCAGGGCGCGGCCGTAGTGGGCGCTGCCGAGTTCCAGCAGGAGCGGATCCGCGTCGACCGCGAGCACCTCGGCGCCCGGCAGGCGGGCGGCGAGCCGCGCGGCCAGGCATCCCGGTCCGCTGCCCAGGTCGAGCACCAGCGGGGCGGGCCGGCCGCCCGCGACGTGCTCGACGAGGTCGGCGATGACCGCGAACCTCTCCTCCCGGTCGACCGCGTACAGCCGCTGCTGTCGTTCCCAGCGCTCCACCCAGCGCGCCGCCGTCCCCGTACTCACGCCCGTGCCCGCATCCGTACCCGTACCCATGCCCGCGCCCATGCCGCTCGCACTGCCTCCGTCACCGAAGCCATATTCCGCTCATGGAAATCATTGCAGACTGGCGAGGGCGGCGAGGAGCGCTTCCACCTCCTCGGGGGTGTTGTGGACGTGCAGGCTGACGCGCACCGAACCCTCCTTCGCACCGCGTCCGGCCTGGCAGTGGCCGTCCGTCCGCACCATGAAACCGTGGCTGAAAAGGATGAATCCGAGATCCCGGGAGTCGATTCCCCGGTGCCGGAAGGTGACCAGGCTGCGGCGCCGCTGGACCCGCGACCCGGCCGCGAGGCTGGTCCGGCAGCCGAGCACCTCGTAGGCGTCCATCCGGTCCAGCCCGTCGGTCAGCAGCGCGGTCAGTGCCACCGTCCACCGTTCGATCCGGCCGGTGCCCGCGGCGTCCAGCCAGTCCAGGGCCGCCGCCAGGCTCGCGATCCCGGCCGTGTTGGGGGTGCCGCTCCAGCCGCCGGGCCGGAACCGGGGGCCGCGCAGCCCCCGCGCCCAGACCGCGCCCGAGCCGGGCAGGGCCATCGCCTTGTGCCCGGAGAACACCACGAAGTCGACGTCGAGGCCGGCCACCGAGACCGGCAGGTGGCCGATGCTCTGCGCCGCGTCCAGACAGATCGGCACCTGCGGCCCCACCACCTGCCGGATCCGGTGCACGTTCATGTCGACGCCGTACACGTGGTGCACGTGGGTGGCGGCCACGAAACGGGTCCGGGGCCCGGTGACCGCCGCGAGCGCCCGCGGATCGTAGTCCCCGGAGCTCGCCTGGTACGGCAGCTCCCGGACCCGGACGCGCACCCCCTGGCGGGCCAGCTGGTCCCGCGCCTCCAGCCACGGCGACAGGTTCGCCTGGTGGTCGGCGAACGGGACGACGATCTCGTCCCCGTCGACGAGGAGGGCCGGCAGCCAGTCCCGCGCGAGGGTCCGCAGCCCCTCCGTGGTCCCGCTGGTGAAGTGGACCGAGGAGCGCTCCGGGTCGGGATCGCCCAGGAAGCGCTTGACCCGCTCCCGGGCGTCCTCCACCAGCGCCGTCGTGGTGTTGGCCCACGGGTAGGAGCCGCGGGCCGCGTTGGCGTTGGAGGTGGTCAGGTACTTCTGTACGGCGTCCAGGACGGGCTGCGGCTTCTGGGAGGTGGCGGCGCTGTCCAGGTAGGCCAGGCCCGGGTTGTCCCGGACGATCGGGAACTGGGCGCGCAGCGGCCGCTGCCAGTCGGCCAGCGCCGCCAGCTCGGTGGCGGGGGCGGCCATGTCAGTCACGCACCAGGGGGGCGCCGGCGTCCCGCCAGGCGATGATCCCGCCGGCCAGGCTGCGCACGTCGGGGTGGCCCATGCGGGTCAGCAGGGCGGCGTACCGGGCCGACTTCTCGCCGACCGGGCAGGCCAGCAGGACCGGCCGGCTCCTGCCGAACGGCAGGCCGCCGCGGACGAGTTCCTCGAAGAGCTCGTCGACGATGTTCACCGAGTCCTCGATGTGCAGCGCGGCGTACGCGAACGGGCCGCGCAGGTCCACCACCAGCGGATGCCGCTCCGCGATCCACTTGCGGGCCTCGTCGACGCCGATCACGGCGGCCGAGGCCGCCTCGGCCGCCGTCAGGGTGGCGACCGAGTTCCTGACGGGGGGCAGACCCAGCAGGTCCGGGCGTCGCCGGCGGATGTAGCCGATGTAGCTCTCCACCCGGTCGCAGACGATGAACACCGCCGTCCGGCGCTCCGTCAGCCCGTCGTCCAGCGCGCGCAGATGACGGACCGCGCCGAAGTACGCGGCCCCGCCGGTGGGCCCGGCGAGCAGGCCGCAGCGGCGCAGCAGCGTCAGCATCCCCTCGATGGCCTCGTCGGAGGACACCGGCTCCAGGGTGTCGTAGGTGGCCGGGTCGAAGATGCCGACCTCCTGCACCTCGTCGATGGTGCGGATGCCCGGGATGAAGTCCGACTTCTGCCCGACCAGTCCGACCACGCGCACCCCCGGGTCGTGCGCGCGCAGCGCCCGCGCCACCCCGGTGGACGATCCGGCCGTGCCGACACAGGCCACGAACCAGTCGGGGGCCCGGCCGTCCAGGTCCGCGATGATCTCCGGGCCGGTTCCGGAGGCGTGCGCCTCGGTGTTGAGGGCGTTGAAGTACTGGTCCGTGTGCAGGTGGGCGCTGCCTGGCAGGTTCAGCTGCCGGTGGAAGAGGGTCAGCGGGTCGTCCTCGTCGGTGGGGTCGAGGCATTCGCTGCGGCCGGGAAGCTCCTCGATCTCGGCGCCGAGCAGCAGGAGCAGGTCCTTGACCTCGGGGATGCGCATCCGGTTGGTGACGCTCTTGAACGGCAGCCCGTGCAGTCCGGCGATGAGGGCCAGGGCCTTGGCCGTGTTCCCGCTGGACAGCTCCACGATCGTCTCGCCGCGGTCGGCGGCGCCGGCGAGCTCGCCGCGTGTCATGTTCCAGGCGGCCCGGTCCTTCAGCGAGCCGAAGGGGTTGAGCATCTCCAGCTTGGCGTAGAGGTCGATGTGGCGCAGGCCGTGGACGGCCGGGTCGATACGGACCAGCGGTGTCCCGCCGATGGCCTCGGTGATGCTGTCGTACCTCATCCCTGTGCGTCCCCCGTACGTGTGAGCGGCCAGTACTGCTCGTCCAGGCACCAGCGCCAGTCGCCGCCGTCCTCGCGGTGGACGGCGACCTTGCGTGCGACGGCCTGCCCCTGGGCGCGGGTGGCGCCGAAGTCCATGCAGTACCCGGCGGTGTTGGCGAAGGCCAGGAGGTCGCCGGGGCGCGGCGGCCGGGGCAGGAACACGGTCCGGCGGGTGATCAGGTCCGATTCCAGGCAGAGGTTGCCCATGAGGTGCACGGCCACCGGGGCCGCCGCGCCGGCCGGGTCAGGGGTGCGCGGCACGACCACCGGGTCCATCAGGACCCCGTGGTCCTCCAGGCTGACGTCGCCGGCGTTCATCGCGAGCCGGACGAGGGTCTCCCCGGTGTCGCCGGTCCGGACCTCCAGGACCCGGCCCAGGGTGATCCCGCACTGGTCGGCCAGGGCTCGGCCGGGCTCGGCGTAGAGGTCGTAGAGACCCTCCAGGAGCAGGGTGCCCAGGGGGCGGCCCAGGCCCGGTGCCGGATGCGAGAGGAGTTCGTCGAGGTACCCGGCGCCGGCGGAGGGCCGGTGTGCCGGGTAGAGGCCGAGGGCGCCCCGGAGGGTGCCGTTCTCGGCGCGCAGGCCGTAGCCGTGGCCGCCCCAGGTCAGGGGCGGCCGGACGCCCAGGACGGCGCGGGTGAGCTCGGTGGTGTAGCGCTCCCACTGGGCGGCGTGGGCGAGGTAGTTCACGCCGAAGCCGCCGCCGACGTCGACGGCCCGCGGCCGGTGGCCCCGGACCTGTAGCTCTTCCATCGCGTGCAGGCAGCCCTCCAGCGCCACCGCCTTCTCCTCCACGCTGGTGGTGTCCAGGTGGTAGCCGACGCCGACGGGCTCCAGTTCACGGCGGTGGCGGTCGAGGACGTCGAGCAGGCCGTGCAGGGACTTCACCGAGGTGCCGAAGCGGCTGCGGCGCGAGAGCCGCCGGGCGCCGGTCGCCTCGAACCCGGACAGCCGCACCAGGACGCGCAGGCGCGGCAGTCCGTACGCGCGCACCAGGGCCGCCGCCTGTTCCAGCTCCCCGGGGCCGTCGGCGTTGACCAGGGCCCCGCTGCGCGCGGCGAGCCAGAGGAACTCGGGGTCCTTGGGGCCGGTCGCCATGAGGTCCGTTCCGGCGAACCCGGATCCCAGGGCGTGCTGCAACTCCCCGAGCGAGGCGGCGTCCAGGGCCGCGCCGGCGGTGGTGAGCCGCCGGACCAGGGCGCTGGAGCGGTTCGCCTTGTGCGCGAAGTAGACGCGTCCGGTGAGCTGGTGGCGGGCGAACACCGCGCGGAAGCCGCGGACGTTGTCGGCGATCTGGTCGGGCAGGATGACGTTGAGGGGGGATCCGAGGGCGTCGACGAGGGTGTGCAGGAGCGCCGGTGACCGCAGGAGGTCCGCCGTGCGCGGCGCCAGCCTCGGTTCCAGGTACAGGGGGTCGCTGTGTGAAGGGTCGCCGTACAAGGAGTCGTTGCTCATCCCAGCTGTTCCTCTCCGCCGAGGAATGCGTACCGGTGTCGGCAAACGGTCATAAGACCGTAACCCCCGCGGGGCATTTTTGTCAGAGGACCAGGCTCATCAGGATCTCGTCCCGGTCGTCGCCGGGCGCGACCCGCAACGCGCCCGGCCACCGGCCGACTTCGGCCCAGCCCAGCCTCCCGTAGAAGTCCTCCAGCCCGAGGCCGCCCCGGACGGCGATGGCCAGGCGCTCCAGGCCCATCTCGTCCCGGGCGATACCGGGGACCCGGTCCATCAGGGCGGTGGCGATCCCGCGGCCCCGCAGCCGGGGCAGGGTCTGGACGTGGTTGACCGTGCCGCGGTGCGCGACGAGCGGGTGGGTGTCGCGGCGCAGGACGAGCCAGCCGGCGAGCGAGCCGCCGAGGGTGGCGACGAGCAGCCGGCTGCGCCGGGGGTCGAGGGAGCGGACGAGCCCCTCGACGACGGGGGCGACGTGGGAGCGGCTCACGGGAGGCAGCGGGAACTCGGCGGCGATGACCGCGCCGCCGGAGTTGACCACCGCCTCCCAGCAGTCGACGAGTTCCTCCCTGAGGCGCGGGGTGACCTCCTCGGGCCGGGTCGACTGCCGCAGTTCCGGGGGCGCTTGGGCGTTCATGCCCGTCAGCTTCCCAGACGCGGCGGCGACCGGGCGGGAGGTCGGGTCAGCTCAGTACGGCGGCCCGTACGCAGAGGACGTCCGGCAGGTGCTCGGCCAGCAGCTGCCAGCTGTCGCCGTCGTCGTGGCTGGCGTACAGCTCGCCGTTGCGGTTGCCGAAGTAGATGCCCGCCGGGTCGGCGTCGTCCGTGCACAGGGCGTCCCGCAGCACCGTGCCGTAGTGGTCACCGGCCGGCAGCCCCTTCGTCAGCGGCTCCCAGGTGGCGCCGGCGTCGCGGGTGCGGAAGACGCGGCAGCGGTGCCCGGCCGGGACCCGGTCGGCGTCGGCGTTGAGCGGGAAGACGTAGGCGGTGTCCGGGCGGTGGGGGTGGGCGGCGACGGCGAAGCCGAAGTCGGAGGGCAGGCCGGAGCCGATGTCGGTCCACTCGGCGCCCGCGTCGTCGCTGCGGTAGACCCCCCAGTGGTTCTGGAGGTAGAGCCGGTCCGGGTCCCCGGCGTCCTGGGCGATCTTGTGGACGCATTGGCCGAACTCGGGGTGGGGGTCGGGCAGGAACACCGCCGAGACCCCGTGGTTGGACGGCTCCCAGCTCGCGCCGCCGTCCCGGGTGCGGAACACCCCGGCGGTGGAGACCGCCACCGTCACCGCGGCCGGGTCGGCCGGGTCCGTGATCACCGTGTGCAGCCCCTCGCCGCCGCCCCCCGGCATCCACGCGGAGCGGGTCGGATGCTCCCACAGCGGCCTGACCAGCTCGAAGGACTCGCCCCGGTCCTCCGAGCGGAACAGCGCGGCCGGCTCCGTCCCCGCGTAGACCACGCCGGGGGCCTCCGCGCCGGCCGGGTGCAGCTGCCAGACCCGCTCCAGGGAGGCGCCGGTGTCCTTCGGGAACCTCACGGCGGGCGCGGCGGGCTCCTGCCAAGTGGCGCCGAGGTCGTCGGAGCTGAAGACGGACGGCCCCCAGTGCGAGCTGTCCCCGCCGACCAGCAGCCGGGGCGCCGGGCCGCGCATGTCGATGGCGACCGCCGAGACGGCCTGCGCGTTGAAATGCGGCCCGTCGAACTCCCAGGGGCCGGCGTCCCGGCGCCGTCCGATGAACAGCCCCTTGCGGGTCCCCGCGAGCAGTAGCACGTCGGTCATGGCCGACACCTCCGGACGTCCTTGTCCTGTTACGGCAGCTTTCCAGTCAGTCTGCACCCAGCCACTGACAGCGCCCACCGAGGCGGGGCCGAAGACCGCGCGCGGCGTGGCCGGACAGCTTGTACGGGAGGTCTCGTACTACGAGAGATTTCGTAGTACGGTGTTTCTCGTACTTAGCGCCGCGCCGATCCCGGTGCGCGTCCGGTGACATCTGGAGAACCCCATGAGTGCCGCACCCGCTGCCTTCGCCGCCCTTTTCCAGCCCTACACCCTCCGCTCGGTGACCATCCCGAACCGGATCTGGATGGCGCCGATGTGCCAGTACAGCGCCGAGGCCTTCGGCCCGAACGCCGGCGTGGCCCAGGAGTGGCACTTCGCCCACTACGCGGCCCGCGCCACCGGCGGGACCGGCCTGGTCATCCAGGAGGCCACCGCCGTCTCCCCGGAGGGCCGGATCAGCCCCCACGACCTCGGCATCTGGAACGACACCCAGGTCAAGGCCCTCCGCCGGATCACCGCCTTCGTCAAGTCGCAGGGCGCCGTCCCCGGCATCCAGATCGGCCACGCCGGCCGCAAGGCCTCCACCGACCAGCCCTGGAAGGGCGGCGGCCCGGTGGGCCCCGACGCGCACGGCTGGCAGCCCAGCGCCCCCAGCGCCGTGGCCTTCGACGAGGGCCACCCGGTGCCGCACGCGCTCACCGTCGAGGAGATCCACACGATCACGGGCCAGTTCGCGGCCGCCGCCCAGCGCGCCCTCGCCGCCGGCTACGAGGTCGTCGAGATCCACGGCGCCCACGGCTACCTCATCGGGGAGTTCCTCTCCCCGCACAGCAACCGGCGCACCGACTCCTACGGCGGCTCCTTCGAGAACCGCACCCGCTTCGCCCTCGAAGTGGTGGACGCCGTACGGGCGGTGTGGCCCGAGGAGCTCCCGTTGTTCTTCCGGATCTCCGCGACCGACTGGCTGGAGGGGGACGGCTGGACCGCCGACGACACGGTCCGCCTGGCCGGCCTGCTGCAGGAGCACGGCGTGGACCTGCTCGACGTCTCCACCGGCGGGCTCGCCCCGCGCGTGAAGATCCCGACCGGCCCCGGCTACCAGGTGCCCTTCGCCGCCCGGGTCAAGGAGGAGACCGGGCTGCCGGTCGCCGCGGTCGGCCTGATCACCGAGCCTGAGCAGGCCGAGAAGATCCTGGCCAACGGCGAGGCCGACGCCGTCCTCCTCGGCCGTGAGCTGCTGCGCGACCCGTACTGGGCCCGCCGCGCCGCCGCCGAGCTGGGTGCGGAGCCCGTGGTGCCCGGCCAGTACCAGCGCGCCTGGTGAACCGCGTGCGGCGCGGGGCGCCCCCGCTCCGCGCCGCACGCGAACCATTCGTACGAAGGTTCTCGTACGATGGAACCCGGCCCGCACCCCGGTCGCCGGAACCCGAAAGAGTGGAGCAGGACATGACGGAACGTGACGCGCCCCGTGCCCTCGCCCACCCCGAACCGGACGAGATCCGCCTGGAGGGGGTGCTGCACGCCCTCTCCGACCCGCTCCGGCTCTCCATCGTCCGCGAGCTCGCGGACCGCGAGGTCGAACTGGCCTGCTCGGACTTCGTCCTGCCGGTCACCAAATCCACGACGACCCACCACTTCCGCGTCCTGCGCGAGAGCGGCGTCGTACGCCAGACCTACCGCGGCACGGCCAAGATGAACGGCCTGCGCCGCGAGGACCTCCAGTCCCTCTTCCCCGGCCTCCTCGACACCCTCCTCACGGCGGCCGCCGCCCAGGAGGTGCGGCAGCACGGGGAGCGCCAGGCATGACCCCGTACTCCCTGGCGTTCTACGTGGACGCCGTCACCACCGGGACCGTGCTCGGCCTGGGCCCTACCGACTCTCCCGAGCGCGTCGCCGAGGTGTTCGGCGCGGACTGCGGGGAGAACGGCAGCCGCGGCATCCTGTGGCGCGACTACGGGCTCGTGGAGTTCCACTGGCAGCGCTCCCACGCCGGTGAACCGTGGGAGGGGCACCACATCAGCATCCAGGTGCACCGGCTCGCACACCGCAACCGCGCCCTCGTGGACGGTGCCCTGCGCACCCGGTACGGCCGGTTCACGCCCCGGCTCCGGTTCGACAAGCTGCGGCGCCTGCTGGAACGGCGCGGGGTCCCCCTGGTGGAGATCCCCGAGTACGAGGCGAACACGCCGTACTACCGCCGGTACTGGCAGCCCGAGTCCCGGGTGGCCGTTTCGGTGATCGGCACCTACGGCGAACACAGCACTCCGGACACGCTCCGGGTCGGCGACGTGTACCGCATCCAAGTCCCCGTGACAGCGGAAGAGGCGGCCGCGCTCCGGGCGCGTGCCGCCCTGACGACCTGAGTCAGGGACGGGTGTCCATACGGTGCAGGAGCCGGCCGTCGGGGCCGAAGACGTCGATCAGGTAGCCGCCGGTGAGCGGGACGCCCTCCTTGGCGGTCAGGTAGGAGGCGATCGAGGCGTGCTGCTTCCTGAACACGGCGTCGCCCTCGTCCGCGTTGCGCGTGCGGACGATCAGGCGGGGTACACCGTCGGGGCCCGTCTCCCGCTGGATGCCGTAGACGTCCGGGTCGCCGCCCGCCGCCCGGTAGCGCTCCGCGAGCCCGGCGGCCTCCGGTGGCGCGGCCGTCGGCGTGGCCGTCGGGCCGGTGGGGGGCTTCGGCCCCGGCGTCACCTCGGCCTTCTGGGTGCAGCCCGCCAGCAGCGCCCCGCAGGCGAGCGCCGCCAGGGCCCCGGACCCGCCTCGCCGTAACGCCTTTCGCATTCCCAACTCCCTTGACCGGTAACGGAACCGGTCACCCTACGCGAGGCCTGCCGCCGCGTGGAGGCCCGCCCAGTCGGGGATCTTGACCGAGCGGCGGCCCAGGGAGCGGCCCAGTTCCGCCTCGGCCGCCTCGATCGACAGCCAGCCCGGCCATTCCACCGGCCGCAGGCCCGCCGCCCGCAGGGCGTCCAGGGGGTCGCCGGGGCGTTCGCGGCGGGCCAGCGCACCGGCGTCCTGGAGCAGGGAGGAGACCGTTTCCTTGGCGCAGGGGCGGTTGGTGCCGATCACCCCGGTCGGGCCGCGCTTGATCCAGCCCGCCACGTATTCGCCCACCGAGGCGCGCCCCGCGCGCACCACCCGCCCCGCCGCGTGAGGCACGGTCCCCGTGGCGGGGTCGAAGGGCAGGCCCGGCAGGGGCACGCCCAGGTAGCCCACCGAGCGCAGCACCAGCTGCGCCTCCACGTCCTCGTACGCGCCCGTCCCGGTCACCCCGCCCCGGCCGTCCGGAGCGGTCCGCTCGAAGCGCATCCCGCGGACCCGGCCGTCCGGGCCGCCCAGCACCTCCACCGGGCGCAGGTAGAAGCGCAGGGCGATGCCCCGCTGCCCGTCGCCGCCCGGTTCCGGGCCTTCGGCCCAGCCGCGCAGCGCCTCCAGGTTGCGCCGGGCCACCGCCGGCAGGGCCGCCGCCGCGGCCGGGTCGGCGTACGCCGGGTCGAGGGCCAGCTCCGCCGGGTCCACGCGGATGGCCACCCCGGGGAGGGTGCCCAGCTCGCGGAGTTCCTTGGTGGTGAACTTGGCCTGCGAGGGGCCCCGCCGGGCCACCATCGACACCTCCCGCACCCCGCTGGCCGCCAGTGCGCCCAGCGCCGGCTGGGGCATGTCGGTGGGCTCCAGCTCCGGTACGCCCCGGGCCAGGATCCGGGTCACGTCCACCGCGACGTTGCCCGCCCCGACCACCACCGCGGAGCGCACCCCGCCCAGGTCGAAGGAGCCCGCGTCCGGGTGCCCGCTGTACCAGGACACGAAGGCCGTCGCGGAGTGCACCCCGTCCAGCTCCTCGCCGGGGATCCCGAGCATCCGGTCCCGCGCGGCCCCGACGCAGTACACCACCGCGTGGTACAGCTCCAGCATCCGGGCGGGGGACAGCGGCCCGGCGCCCACCTCCACGTTCCCGAGGAACCGGATCCGCTCGTCCTCCAGGACGGAGCGCAGGTTTCCGGTCAGCGATTTGATCTTCTCGTGGTCGGGGGCCACCCCGTACCGGACGAGGCCGTACGGAGCCGGCAGCCGGTCCAGCACGTCGACCCGTACACCCGGGACCTCACGTTGCTCGACCAGTGTCTGGGCGGCGTAGACCCCGCTGGGGCCCGAACCGACGACGGCGACACGAAGCACGGCGGAACTCCCTCCCGCAGGTGCTCCCCAGCATGCCACCGGCCACCGCGCCCGTCAGCCCATCGCGCGCATCCGGTGGATCTCGGCGGTCTGGACGGCCACGACCTCGTTCGCCATCTCCTCGACGGCACCGTTGTTCCCCTGGGCGAGGGCCTCGCCCGCCATCGTCACCGCCCCTTCGTGGTGGGCGGTCATCAGTCTGAGGAAGAGCCGGTCGAAGTCCGCGCCGCGGGCGTCCGTCAGCTCCCGCAGCTGCTGCTCCGTGGCCATGCCGGGCATCGCGCCGTGGTCGTGCCCGCCGGTGTCGCCGCCCGGCTGCGGGTAGCGGGCCCGCCACTTCTCCATGGCGCCGATCTCGGGACCCTGCGCGGCCGCGATCCGCTCGGCGAGGCGTTTGACCCCGTCCGCCGACGCCCTGTCGGGGGCCAGGGCGCTCATGGTCAGGGCCTGCCGGTGGTGTTCGATCATGCGCCGTACGTACGTCTGGTCGGCGGCGTTGGGGCTGTCGTCGGGCCGTTGTTTCGCGGCCTGCTCGGGGGAGAGGGTGCGGGACTTCTCGCCCGGCTTGCCCGGGGCGACCACCACCGGCGGGCCGTCGCCGGCCCCGCGCGGGCCGTCGCCTCCGGCCGTGCAGCCGGTCAGCGGGAGGAGGAGCGAGGCGGCCAGCGCCGCCCCCAGGAATCGGCCGAGTAACGCGTTTGCCATGTCCATGGAAAGGAAGATACTGCCGGGGTCCAGGTTCCGCTTCCCCACCGGGAACGGAGCGCAGGACCCCCACGGGAGGCACAGTGACCTTGCTGCACACCGTCAGAGTGCGCCACCGGAGTCTGGGGGCGGCCCTGGCGGCCGCCGGACTCCTCACTACGCTCCTCGCCGCCGCCGGACCGGCGGCAGCCAGCCCCGACCCCGGCGACTCGTCCCCGGGCGCGGGCTCCCGGCAGAGCGCCGCCGCCGCGCCGGACCGCGAACTCGCCCCCGGGGAGATCCCCGGCCAGGACGAGATCGTGCACAGCGCCAACATCAAGCCCCTGGCCAACATCCCCGACGCGAGCCTCAAGGGCGTCAACTCCGACCTGGCGTTCCAGGGCGACTACGCCTACGCCGGGAACTACGACGGCTTCACGATCTACGACATCGCCGACCCCAAGGCCCCGAAGGTCGTCACGCAGGTCCTCTGCCCCGGCGGCCAGAACGACGTCTCGGTCTCCGGCGACCTGCTCTTCCTGTCCACCGACTCCTCGCGCAGCGACGACTCCTGCAACAGCGTCTCGCAGCCCGCCACGGAGAAGTCCTCCTGGGAGGGCATCAAGATCTTCGACATCAAGGACAAGAAGAACCCCAAGTACATCAAGTCCGTCGAGACGGCCTGCGGATCGCACACCCACACGCTGGTGCCGGGCGGCCGCGACATCTACCTGTACGTCTCCTCGTACTCGCCCAGCGAGGCCTTCCCCGACTGCCAGCCCCCGCACGACGGCATCTCGGTGGTCAAGGTCCCCAGGAAGGCCCCGACCCAGGCGGCCGTCGTCGGCTTCCCGGTGCTCTTCCCGGACGGCGGCAACCCGGGCGCGCCCGCCAACCCCGGGGTCTCCAAGACCACCGGCTGTCACGACATCACCGTGCTGCCGTCCGAGGACCTGGCGGCCGGCGCCTGCATGGGCGACGGCATCCTCTTCGACATCAGCGACCCCGAGCAGCCGAGGGTCATCGACCGGGTCCAGGACAACGTGAACTTCGCGTTCTGGCACTCGGCGACCTTCAACGAGCGGGCCGACAAGGTGGTGTTCACCGACGAGCTGGGCGGTGGCGGCGCCGCCACCTGCAACGAGGCCACCGGCCCCAACCGGGGCGCCGACGGGATCTACGACATCACCGGCCGCGGCGACCAGCGCAAACTGGTCTTCCGGGGCTACTTCAAGATCCCGCGCCACCAGGCCGACACCGAGAACTGCGTGGCCCACAACGGCTCGCTGGTCCCGGTCGGCGGCGGCCGCGACATCATGGTCCAGGCCTGGTACCAGGGCGGGGTCTCGGTATGGGACTTCACCGACTCCGCCAGCCCCAGGGAGATCGGCTACTTCGAGCGCGGCCCGCTGACCACCGACCGGCTCGGCCTGGGCGGATCCTGGTCGGCGTACTACTACAACGGGCACATCTACTCGAACGACATCGTCAAGGGCCTCGACGTGCTCCGGCTCGACGACCGGCGCACCGACAGCGCCAAGCGGGTGTGGATGGACCGGCTCAACGTGCAGAGCCAGCCCGAGTACCACTGACCGGACCCCTCACAGGGGAAACGTTCCGCCGGGCGGCCCCCCGTCCGGCGGGAACCCCCGCTCCCACTCCAGCCCGTACCGCTGGAACAGCTCGGACCGCAGCCGGGCCGCCGGCATCGGCGCCCCCGGCAGCAGGACCGCCACCACCGCCCCCATCAGCAGCGCCCGCAGCATCGGGTAGTCGGTGTCCACGTCCGCCGAGCCGTACCGCGTGACGGTGTCCCGGAGCAGCTGCGCCAGCCGCTGCTGCTCCGGGCACTGGATGAACCCCTCCGCCTGGAGGATCCCGGCCATGTGCGTGCGCATCAGCCGGGGCTGGTCGCGGGCCAGCCCCAGGATCGCGTCGATCGCCCGGGCCAGCCGCTCCCGGCCGTCGTCCGTACGGGGCTCGCGCTCCAGGGCCTCCTCCAGGGTCAGGTGCATCAGCCGGTGCACCGCCGACTGGAGGAGCTGGCGCTTGCCGGGGAAGTAGTACGAGACCAGGCCGCGGGCCGCGCCCGCCCGGTCGGCGATGTCGCCGAGCTTGGTGGCCTCGTAGCCGCGTTCGGCAACCAGTTCGACCGTGGCCTGCAGCAGCCGCTCCCGGGAACGTCTGCGCAATTCTTCATTGACCGATGCGCTGCGCGGGGACATGCTTACTCCTGCGTTGACTGGCTTCGGGCCAATATACTCAGCGCGCAGCCGTCTGCTCGGGGCGACGCGGGGGATCGCCCCGGGCAGGCACGCCCGCGGCCACGGCCCGAACCTTCCACGGACCCGCTACGCCAGCGCGCTGAGGCCCGGCACGAAAGCCACCACCAGCGGCACCGCCGGCAGCAGGGTGGCCAGCGCCGTGAGCCTCAGCCTGCGCCCCGCCGACAGCCGGGGCGTGGCCGACAGCAGCCGCCGCACCCGCTCGGGCACGTGCGCCTGCGCGGAGGCGGGGCCGAAGACGCCCCGGTCCTCGTTCAGCCCGACCAGCGCCAGCGCGATCGTCAGCCGCCCGTAGCGGCGCGAGGCCACGTCGTCGGCGGCCAGCTCCACCAGCCGGTCCATCTCCGCCTCGAACGCCGCGAACACCGGCACCTGCGGGAACCCCTGCGACAGCGCCCGCGAGCAGTGCAGCAGCCAGTCGTGCCGGGCCGCCACGTGTCCCTGCTCGTGCGCCAGCACCGCGTCCAGCTGGCTGCCCTTGAGCCGGCCCAGCGCGGCCGTCGTCACCACCAGCCGGGGCGCCGGCCCCGGCTGCCACCAGGCCTCCGGACGCGGACCCTCCAGCACCACGAGCCGCGCCGCCGACGGGTCCTCACCGGGCAGCAGCGGGGCCCGCAGCCGCAGTTCGGCCCCCCGGGCCCGCCGCCGTGCCCGCGCCCGCAGCACCTCCCGCGTCAGCATCGCCCCGGTCCACAGCCCCCCGCAGGCCAGCGCGAGCGCGGTACCGACGGCCCAGGCCCCGCCCGCCGCACCCAGCCCGTACGCGTCCGCCACCCCGTGCGGGGCCGCGGCGAACAGCCGCCCCCGTACCGCCTGCCAGGCGGCGGCCGCGCTCAGCAGCATCGACAGCGCCAGACACAGCAGCACCGCCCCCACCACGCACTGCCACACCCACAGCGCGACCACGGGTTCTCGCTCGGGCCACTGGGCGCGGGCCAGGAGCCGGGGCGCGAGGAACGCGGTCAGTGCGCCGAGCAACAGAAGGGCGGCGGGGACCATCATGTCCGCCAGACTATGAGCGCCGGGCTACCTACGGGTACGGGCCGGGGGCATTGGTGACGCAGGACACGTTCCGGCGCGCACCGCACCCCAGGAGCCGCGGTCCGGCGGCCCGTCACATGGTCAGCAGCATCGCCAACATCCCCGTCCCCATGGCCAGTCGGCAGGCCCGCACCAGCTCCCCGGCCGATCCCGTGCCCGCGCCGCCGCCCACCGCGACGGGCAGCGCCCCGCCCCCGGCCGTCACCAGCCGGGCCCCGCCGAGGAGCACGTACCCGGCGTAGTACAGGAGCAGGGCCCCGGTCACCACCGGCAGCCCCGCCGCCCGGCCGTGCGCGTGCCCGGCGGCCATGGACAGCGCCATGTACGCCATCGCCAGCGTGCCCACCAGGTGGTGCGCGTGGTGCACCCCGCCGCGCAGCAGCCACAGCGCGTGCACCGAGGCCCCGCAGCAGACGGCCAGGAGGATCTGCGGCCCCCACGGCCCGGTCCCCGAAGGCACGGCCATCGCCGCCATCCCGAAGCCCATCACCGCCTCGCCCGCGGCCATGCCCCGCGCCCGGCGGTCCGTTCTGCGCGCCCGCAGCAGACAGTACGCACCGCTGACGGCGCAGAGCAGGACCAGCAGCCACGCGGAGGCGGCGGAGGCGGACAGGGGCGTGGCGGATCCGTGCACGGCGGAACCTCCCGGTTCGTCGGCGTCACGGGAAGGGATGCCCTGCTCACACCCCCTTCACGCGGGCCCGGGTTACGCTCTCTGCGACCCCCGCGGCATGTCATATGCCGCTGATCTGCCGCCGCAGTGAACGGAGCGCCCGATGTCCACCGCCCAGCCCGCCGCCCTGAGCTTCCGCAGCGCCGTGGAGGAGGACGTGCCGGCCCTGGTGGCCCTCGTCGAGTCCGCCTACCGCGGGGACGCCAGCCGGGCCGGCTGGACGACCGAGGCCGACTACCTGGACGGCCAGCGCACCGACCCGAACGGGGTCGGCGCGATCATCGCGGACCCGGACAGCACCCTCCTCGTCGTCGAGCGCGCGGGCGAGCTCGTCGCCTGCTGCCAGCTCGAACACCGCGGGGACCACGCCTACTTCGGCATGTTCGCCGTACGCCCCGGGCTCCAGGGCGCCGGCCTCGGCAAGGAGGTCATGGCCGAGGCCGAGCGCCGCGCCCGCGAGGACTGGAAGGTCGCGGAGATGCGGATGACCGTGGTGAACGTACGGGAAGAGCTCATCGCCTACTACGTGCGCCGCGGCTACCGGCGCACCGGCGAGCTGAGCCCCTTCCCCTACGGCGACGAGCGCTTCGGCATCCCGCTCCGCGACGACCTGGCCTTCGAGCTGCTGGTCAAGGCGCTCTGACGGCCGCAGCCGCAGCTGCAGCCGCGGTCACGGCCGTCGGAGCGCGGCGGGAGGCGCTCAGGCCGTGAACCGGCCGGTGCTGCGGATCTCCGGGAAGTCCGTGGCCGCGCCGTCCAGTTGGAGGGCGCGCGCCAGCCGGAGCCGGTCCAGGGTGTTGACCGTCCAGCCGGTCACCCGCAGCCCGGCCGCGTGCGCCGCCTCCACCGTCTCCAGGCTGAGCCGGCGGATGTCGACCGCGACCGTGGCGGCCCCCGCGGACCGCGCGAGCGCCACCAGTTCCGCGGGGTCGGCGCCGGGCCGATCCACGCGCAGCGCCGTCCGGACCCCGGGGACCCGGCGCGCGACCCCGGCCAGCACCTCCGCATCGCCCGAGGCCACCTCCACCCGGGCAGCCAGGTCGCGGCGCACGAGCAGCTCCACCAGCGCCCCGGCGGCGGCCGGGTCCTGGACCGACACCTGGAGCGGCGTCCGGACGGCGTCCAGGACCTCCTCCAGGACCGGTACGCGTTCACCCTGGCCGGCATCCAGTTCGCGCAGCTCGGCGAGGGTCAGGTCGGCGACGGCGCCCGCGCCGTCCGTGGTGCGGTCCACCTCGGCGTCGTGCAGGACGGCGAGGGCGCCGTCCTTGCTGAGGCGGACGTCCAGCGCGATGACGTCCATCCCGCAGCGTTCCGCTCGGATGAACGACCGCAGGGTGTTCTCCGGTTCCACACCCATGACCCCGCGGTGACCGATGGTGAGGAAAGTCAAGGTTCTCTCGCTTCCGTCGACGGCGGCTCCCGGCGCGGTCGCGGTGTCCCGACCGGCCGCGCCCGGTGAGGACGCATGCTAGTGCGCGCCGCGTGCGTTGGGACCGGGCGTGCAGGGGGCTCGCGGAAGCCGTCCGCCCGTTTCCCGCCGGGGCCGTGAGCCGTGCGGCGGGCCCGGGCCGCCCCGCCGCGTCACCCGGGCGTGGGCGCGTCCCCGCCGGCTTGACGCCCCGCCCGCGCGGGGCCGGTCCCGGCCCGCCTCGCGGCCTCCGCGAGGTCCTCCAGCAGGGCCTCGCCCAGCTCCAGCTCGGCCAGGTGCTGGCGCTCGCTCCAGCGCAGCGCCAGGGCGGGGAAGGCCCATTCCGGTACGTCCGCTGCGTGCGCCATGGCCTCCCGTACGGCGGCCAGTTCGCCCCGGGTGCGCTCCAGGTGGTCCGCCACCATCGCGCGCAGCCGCTCGGGTTCCGACAGGTGTCCGAGCCAGATCCGCAGCAGCAGCCCGTGCTTGAGCACCGGCGGCCCCGCCTCCGCGGTGTCCGACGCCCAGCCGGCGAGGGCCTCGCGGCCCGCGCCGGTGATGGCGTAACGGCGCTTGGCGCGGGCCTCCTCCGGCCCCGAGCGCGCGGAGGACGCGTATCCGAGCTCCTCCAGCCTGCGCAGTTCGGCGTAGATCTGGCTGATCGCGGGCGACCAGTAGAAGAAGCGGAGGGAGGAGTCCGCCCACTTCTTGAGCTCGTACCCGGTGCGCTCGCCGGGGAAGGACAGCAGGCCCAGGACCGCCCACGCGGTCGGCGGGAGGTCTTGCTTCTTCGCGATATGACTACTAGTCATATTTCTAATCGAAGCAAGACCGGGCACGGGACGCATCTCTGGAGGCATCGTGAAATTCTCCGTGATCTTCGAGGCTCAGCTGGCCGACCCCACCGTGGAGCGGGAGCACCAGGTCATCCGCGACTGCGTCGAGCAGGCGGTGTTCGCCGAACGCATGGGATTCGACCGGATCTGGGCCGTCGAGCACCACTCGCTGAAGTGGTACGCCCACATGAGCGCACCCGAGGTCTTCCTGAGCTTCGTCGCGGCCAGGACGAACACCATACGCATCGGGCACGGCGTCGTGTGCATGCCCTTCGGGTTCAACCATCCGGTGCGGGTGGCCGAACGCGCGGCCATGCTCGACCTGCTGTCCGGCGGCCGCCTGGACCTGGGCGCGGGGCGCGGGGGCACGCTCCAGGAGACCTCTCTGTGCGGGGTGGACCGCGACCGCGCCGAGGCCGAGGTGGAGGAGGCGCTGCGGATCATCGGGAAGGCCTGGCGGGAGGAGGAGCTGGAGTACCACGGTGAACTGATCGACATCGACCCGCACCCGATCCTGCCGCGCCCGGCGCAGACCCCGCACCCGCCGCTGTTCCTCGCGTGCAGCCGCGCCGAGACCCTGGTGAAGGCCGCCGAGCTGGGCATCGGGGCCCTGGTCATGGGTTTCGCCGGGCCGGAGTCCATCGCCGGGATGCGGGCCGTCTACGACGCGGCGCGCGCGGAGCGCGACGGCAGCCGGTTCGTCTCGACCGCCGTCAACGACCACTTCTCCGTGCTCTGCCCCACCATCGTGCTCGACGACCCCGAGGAGGCCCGCCGCATCGGCGTCCGCGGGCAGCGGTTCTTCGCGCAGTCCATCGGGCACTGGTACGGCGGCGCGGGCGTCCCGGACGAGGCCGTGGTGGAAGGGGCCGACGAGGCGGCGGAGCTGCGCCGGGCCGCCGAGCAGGTCGTGGCCCGGCTGCACGAGCAGGACATCCCCGTACGGCCCACCTCCACGGCCACCTTCCACGCCGACCACGCCTACGGGAGCGCCGGCGAGGCCATCGCGTACGTGGAGCGGCTGCGGGAGGCCGGCGCCGACGAGGTGATGTGCCTGGTCCAGATGGGCACCGTGCCGCAGGAGGCCTGTCTGGAGACCCTGCGCCAGTGGGGGGAGAAGGTCATCCCGCACTTCCGGGGAGGGGTGAACGCGCCCTCTTGTGATGAGGCCGGATGCTAGGCCGATTACTAGGCGGAGTGGTGGATTCCACCGTGAGTCACGGGAAGACTTCCGGTGGAGTGGGGGGTGTTACAGAAAGATTTCCCGAGTTTCCTCTTGAGCGGGAGAGCCTCGCATGCATACGCTGTCTTAACGCGAGGTTCTCCTGTGGAGGAAGTGACATGACGGAAACTCTTGTGCCGGGCATCGGCGGGACCGTGATAACCGCCGGGGCGCGGGTGGTGGACCACCCGGCGTGGCCCGAGCTCAAGGCCGCCGTGGAGGAGATCCGCCCCTGGCAGGCCAAGGACGGCTCGATCGACTTCGAGGCCGAGGGCGTCCCCGCCCGCTTCGAGGTCGAGGCCGTCGTCGACCGCGTCGTGGCCGGGGTCGAGACCCTGTCCCCGCTGCTGCCGCACGCCGCCGAGTACCACAAGGCGCTCGTCGCCGACCTGCGCAAGTGGGCCGCGGACGGCTTCCGGGTGCCGGACTTCCTCGACTCCCTGCTGGCCTTCCACCCGGCCGCCCAGCGCGAGGACGGTCTCCAGCACCTCGTCGTCTTCCCGATGTACACCCAGAACGGCAACCCGGACCGCAACCTCGAGGCCGTCGTGCTGAAGATGGTGTGGCCCGAGTGGCTCTCCGAGCTGGAGCGCACCCGGTACGACAACCCGCTCTTCCTCGGCATCACCTTCGAGGACTTCACGCCGGGCTACGACACCAACTCCGCCGTGCTCTTCCCGGAGACCATCGCCGTCCGCGAGGCCCCCGAGCGCTTCACCTGGGGCGGCATCTTCTGCGACCGCGAGGCCGCCCGCTACCGCAAGGTCACCGAGGCCGCCGTCGACATCCTGGGCATCGAGCTGCCCGAGGACATCGCCCGCATGGTCGAGGACCAGGAGCGCTGCGAGAAGGCCTTCGTCCTGTGGGACATGGTCCACGACCGCACCCACAGCCACGGCGACCTGCCGTTCGACCCCTTCATGATCAAGCAGCGCCAGCCGTTCTGGATGTACGGCCTGGAAGAGCTGCGCTGCGACCTCACCGCCTTCAAGGAGGCCGTGAAGCTGGAGTCCGAGGGCAACGAGCACGGGCGCGACGTGCAGTACGCCGTCCTCTTCGACCGGATGTTCCGCTTCCCGGTCTCCGGCGACCGCAACCGCAACTACGACGGCCTCGGCGGTCAGCTGCTCTTCGCCTACCTCCACAAGCACGACGTCGTGCGCTGGACGGACAACAAGCTGAAGATCGACTGGATGCGGGCCCCGCAGGTCACCAACCAGCTGTGCGCCGAGATCGAGGAGCTGTACCGCGCGGGCATCGACCGCCCGAAGCTGGTCCACTGGTTCAAGGCCTACGAGCTGGTCTCCACCTACCTGGCCCCGCACCCGGGCTCCAAGTGGGCCAAGGGCCCCGACGCCCTCGACCTGACGCAGCCGCCGCGGAAGCTCGTGGACGACGTGCTTCCGGACGAGTTTCCGCTCAGCATGTTCTACGAGGCCCTCGCCAAGAAGCTCAAGGGCGTGATCGCCTCGACCAAGGGCATCACGCCCCGGAACGCCGACGACGCCTCGCGGGTCGCCGCGTGAGCACTCGCCCTCAGGAGGCTGCACAGATGAACGGCTCCGCGAACGGCAACGGCCCGCTGCACGGAGCGGTGGTGGCCGTGGCCGGCGCCGGCGGGCCCGCCGGCCACGCCGCCCTGCTCCGCCTGGCCGAAGCGGGCGCCACCGTGGTGGCGGCCGACGCCGACGCCGCCCGCCTCGCGGAGTCCGTGGACGCGGCCCGCTACGCCCACGGGGGCGCCACCGTCATCGGCGACACCGTCGACCTGCTCGACCTGGAGGCCACCAAGGCCTGGGCCGAGCGCACCGAGAAGGAGTTCGGCCGGATCGACGGCCTGGTCCACCTCGTCGGCGGCTGGCGCGGGAGCAAGACCTTCACGGACGTGGACCTCGCGGACTGGGACCTCCTGGAGAAGCTCCTGATCCGTACGGTCCAGCACACTTCGCTCGCCTTCCACGACGCCCTGGTGCGCAGCGGCCGCGGCCGCTACGTCCTGATCAGCCAGTCCGGCGCGCACAAGCCGGTCGCCAACAACGCCGCGTACAACGCGGGCAAGGCGGCCGCCGAGGCCTGGACCCTGGCCATGGCGGACTCCTTCCGCAAGGCCGGGGGCGAGGAGGGGCCGGTCGCCGCGGCTGCGATCCTGGTGATCAAGGCACTGGTGCACGACGCGATGCGCGCCGAGCGCCCCAATGCGAAGTTCGCGGGCTTCACCGACGTCAAGGAGCTGGCCGAGGCCATCGCCGGCGTGTGGGAGCGGCCCGCCTCCGATGTGAACGGACAGCGTCTGTGGCTCACTCCGCAACCGTGAGAACCGAATACGGCAAGACCGACGCCCGCCGCCACCACGATCCGGCCGTGCGCGGTTTCGCCAGCGACAACTACGCGGGGGTCCACCCGGAGGTGCTCGCGGCCGTCGCCCTCGCCAACGAAGGCCACCAGGTCTCGTACGGCGAGGACGACTACACCGAGCACCTCCAGAGGGTGTTCCGCAGTCACTTCGGTCCTTACGCCGAAGCCTTCCCGGTCTTCAACGGCACGGGTGCCAATGTCGTCGCCCTGCAGGCCATGACCGACCGGTGGGGCGCGGTGATCTGCGCCAAGAGCGCCCACATCAACGTGGACGAGGGCGGCGCGCCCGAGCGGATGGCCGGCATCAAGCTGCTGTCCGTGCCCACCCCGGACGGGAAGCTCACCCCCGAGCTGATCGACCAGGAGGCCTGGGGCTTCGAGGACGAGCACCGGGCCATGCCCCAGGTCGTCTCGATCACCCAGAACACCGAGCTCGGCACGGTCTACACCCCGGACGAGATCAGGGCGATCTGCGAGCACGCGCACTCCCTGGGCATGAAGGTGCACCTCGACGGCGCCCGCATAGCCAACGCCGCGGCCTCGCTCGACGTGCCGATGCGCACCTTCACCAACGCGGTGGGGGTGGACGTGCTGTCCTACGGCGGCACCAAGAACGGCATGATGTTCGGCGAGGCCGTGGTGGTGCTCAACCCGGACGCGGTCCGGCAGATGAAGCACATCCGCAAGATGTCGATGCAGCTCGCCTCGAAGATGCGGTTCGTCTCGGTGCAGCTGGAAGCGCTGCTCGCCAAGGACCTGTGGCTGCGCAACGCCCGCCACGGCAACGCGATGGCGCAGCGGCTCGCGGCGGGCGTGCGCGAGACCGACGGGGTGGAGATCCTCTACCCGGTGCAGGCGAACGCGGTGTTCGCGCGGCTGCCGCACGAGGTCACGCGCAGGCTCCAGGAGCGCTACCGGTTCTACTTCTGGGACGAGGCCGCCGGCGACGTCCGCTGGATGTGCAGCTTCGACACCCGGGAAGAGGACGTGGACGGCTTCCTCCAGGCGCTCAAGGAGGAGCTGGCCCGATAGCCACCTCCCCAAGAACTGAATATTTATGCCGCCGACCGCAAATCCATTGATCTGCGGTCGGCGGCATGCCTATGCTGCGGATCATGCAACTGATCCAACAGAACCCGGATATTCACGCCTATTTGGCCTCCAGTGAGGCCATCGACCACTGGCATCCCCTGGTACAGGAGACCGCCGACGCCCTCTGGACCGCCACCAGCGATGCATATTCATACGCCGCAGCCGCCTTCGAGTTCGTCCGCGACACCATCCCGCACTCCGCCGACTCCGGCGACCCGCGCGTCTCCTGGCGCGCCTCCGACGTGCTGAACACCCGCAACGGCATCTGCTACGCCAAGTCCCACGCCCTCGTCGCCCTGCTGCGCGCCCAGGGCACCCCCGCGGGGCTCTGCTACCAGCTGCTCGCCGACGACGACGGCTCGAATCCGGCCGTCCACGGCCTGGTGGCCCTGCGGCTGCCCGGCGCCGAGCGCTGGTCCCGGGTGGACCCGCGCGGCAACAAGCCCGGCGTCGACGCGCGGTTCAGCCTCGACCGCGAGCAGCTGGCCTTCCCCGTACGCCCGGAACTCGGCGAGCGGGACTACCCCGAGCTGTACGCCGATCCGCACCCCGCCGCGCTCAGGGCCCTTCAGGAGTCCGCCGACCGGCCGGAGCTGTGGCGGAACCTGCCGACCTCCCTGTAGCCCGGTCCCCGGCCCCCCGCCCGTGCCCCGCCACCAGCAGGTGCAGCGCGGCGGCCGCGAGCTGCAGCACGGCGATCCCGAGCAGCAGCGGCCCGTCGCACACCCCCGCCGCCGCGAAGGCCGGCGAACCCCCTCCGCGTTCGGTCACTCGATGTGCGGCCCAGGAAACGGGCCGGTCGGAGGAGGGCGGCGGATCAGCCCGCTTCCTTGACCTGCGCCGCCGTCGGCGCGGTACCGCCCAGGTGGGCCGGGAGCCACCAGGAGTCCTCGGTACCCTGCGGCTTGGCCGGGTACGCGGCCTGCGCCGCGTCCAGCAGCTCCTGCACGCGCTCGCGCAGCCGGCGCGTGATGGCGCCCGCGTACTGGTCCTTCGGCGCCTCGATCGGCTCGCCGACCCGCATGGTCACCGGGATGTGGCTGCGCTTGAGGTTCTTCGGCCGGCCCTTGGTCCACAGCCGCTGCGTGCCCCACAGCGCCACCGGGATCAGCGGCACCCCGGCCTCCTGCGCCATGCGCGCGGCACCCGACTTGAAGCTCTTGAGGGTGAACGACTGGGAGATCGTCGCCTCCGGGAAGACCCCGATGATCTCGCCCGACCGCAGCGAGTCCAGCGCGTGCTGGTACGCGGACTCACCCTGCTGCCGGTCCACCGGGATGTGCTTCATCGCGCGCATCAGCGGACCCGACACCTTGTGCCGGAACACCGACTCCTTGGCCATGAAGCGCACCAGCCGCTTCTGCGGGCGCGCCGTCAGACCGGCGAAGATGAAGTCGAGGTAGCCGATGTGGTTCGACACGAGGACCGCCCCGCCCTTGCGCGGGATGTTCTCGGTGCCCTTCATGTCGATGCGGATGTCGAGCGCGCGGAACAGCGTGTGCGCGGCGCCGATCACCGGGGGGTAGACGAGCTCAGCCATGGGGAGACCCCGCTTTCTGCCTGGGGAGGTGCTCCCGGCCGGAAGTTACGGAAGCGTAGGTACGCGACCATGGGGATGGTGCCCCAAACGCGGCGCGGTGGCCAGTCCGGGCGCCCGCGGCCGGGGAGATCCTCGTCACGCGGGGAATGTCCCGCGCGCGGCCGGCGCTCGGACAGGGAGAACCTTCCGGCCCCGGCCGGGGTGGTGCGTACATGGGGACAGGGTAGACAGGAGCGTGGCGTGCCCGAGCACGAGGAGGCCTCCGGAACGGCGGCCGGACCGGGGCGCCTCGGCGCCGCCGAACTGGGCCGGGAGCCGGGGGAGCGGGCCAGCCTGGTGCAGTTCTCCAGCGCCTTCTGCCAGCCCTGCCGGGCCACCCGCAGGATCCTCGCCGAGGTCGCCGAAATGGTGGACGGGGTCGCGCACATCGAGATCGACGCCGAGCGGAACCTCGGACTCGTGCGCGCCCTGGGCGTGGAGAAGACCCCGACCGTGTTCGTCCTGGACGGCACCGGCCGGATCGTCCGGCGGGCCGCGGGGATGCCGCGCAAGGCCGATGTGATCGCCGCCCTGGGTGCGGCCGTGTGACCGGTGCGCCGGTACGCGCCCCCGCACACAGCGTGACGCGCCTGACATCTGCCCGCTGCGGCTTGACTGTGTACACGTGAGATCGCCAGGCTGGCGGCATGCGGTATGAACTCCTGCTTTACGGGCGGGTCCACGTGGACCTCGCCCGGTGCGCGAGTGCGCGCTGTTGGGATCGCTGAACGCCCCCGACCCCCGATCCCCGACCGCCCTCCCGCGATCCCCGCGGCAGAAGGAAGGCCCTCCATGACGGCCACCACGGCCCCCTCGGCCTCGCCCGCATCCCTCACCGCCGCCGACGGCCCCGGCCCGGTTCCCGGTTCGCCCGAGCTGCTCCGCTCCGTCTTCCGCCGGCACGCCGCCGGGGTCGCGGTGATCACCGCGGAGAGCGGGGGCCGCCCGGCGGGCTTCACCGCCACCTCGCTCAACTCCGTCTCCGCCGACCCGCCGATGCTCTCGTTCACCATCGGCACCGGGGCCTCCAGCTGGCCCGCCGTGCGCGACGGCGAGTACCTCGGCGTCCACATACTCGGCGAGCACCAGCGGGAGCTGGCCGGGCTCTTCGCGCGCAGCGGGGCCGACCGGTTCGGACCGGACACCGAGTGGGCCCCGGGCCCGCACGGCGTGCCGCTGCTCGGCGGGGTGCTGGCGTGGCTGGTGTGCCGGGTCGTGGCGAGGGTGCCCGCGGGGGCGCACCGTGTGATCATCGCGGAGGCGGTGGCGGGGGACCCCGAGGGGGAGGGCCGGCCCCTGCTGTACCACCAGGGTCGCTTCAACGCGTTGCGCGACTGAATCGTCCCTGCTGGGGCGGGTTCGGGCGGCGTTGGCCAGATCACAGTTCAGTGGCCTTGCAACCTGGGAGGACCCACTGTGTACTGACGAGTAACATTCCCTTCGGAGCGGGGGCCGCCCCGACCGGGATCCGCGCCGGAAGGCGCCTATGCTGCCTGCACAAGGCGGTATCAGTAGCGGTATCAGTAAAAGACGATGCGGTAGGAGAGCCGGCGTGAGCCTGAGGATCGTTGTCTGTGTGAAGTACGTGCCCGACGCCACCGGCGACCGGCACTTCGCCGATGACCTGACGGTCGACCGCGACGACGTCGACGGTCTGCTGTCGGAGCTCGACGAGTACGCCGTCGAGCAGGCGCTCCAGATCGCCGACGAGGCCGACGACGCCGAGATCACCGTCCTGACGGTGGGCCCCGAGGACGCCAAGGACGCGCTGCGCAAGGCGCTGTCGATGGGCGCCGACAAGGCCATCCACGTCGAGGACGACGACCTGCACGGCACCGACGTGATCGGCACCTCGCTGGTGCTGGCGAAGGCGGTCGAGAAGGCCGGCTACGACCTGGTCATCACGGGTATGGCCTCGACCGACGGCACCATGGGTGTCCTCCCGGCGATCCTGGCCGAGCGCCTGGGCGTCCCGCAGGTCACCCTGCTCTCCGAGGTCAAGGTCGAGGACGGCACCGTCACGGGCCGCCGCGACGGCGACTCCGCGAGCGAGCAGCTGGAGGCCTCCCTCCCGGCGCTCGTCTCGGTGACGGACCAGTCGGGCGAGGCCCGCTACCCGTCCTTCAAGGGCATCATGGCGGCCAAGAAGAAGCCGGTGGAGTCCTGGGACCTGTCCGACCTGGACCTGGACGCCGACGAGGTGGGCCTTGAGGGCGCCTACACCGTGGTCGAGTCCGCGGCGCAGCGCCCGGCCCGTACCGCCGGCACCGTCGTCAAGGACGAGGGCGAGGGCGGCAAGCAGCTGGCCGAGTTCCTGGCCGGCCAGAAGTTCATCTAGGGGCTCCGGCCTCCCCAGTAGCCCCCAGACACCTCGTAAAGCAGGAGAGCAGTCCCATGGCTGAAGTTCTCGTCTACGTCGACCACGTGGACGGTGCCGTCCGCAAGCCCACCCTTGAGCTGCTGACGCTGGCCCGCCGCGTCGGCGAGCCCGTCGCCGTCGCCCTGGGCGCCGGTGCCGAGGCCACCGCCGCCGTGCTCGCCGAGCACGGTGCCGTCAAGGTCCTCACCGCCGACGCTCCCGAGTTCGCCGAGTACCTCGTCGTCCCGAAGGTCGACGCGCTGCAGGCCGCGTACGACGCCGTCTCCCCGGCCGCCGTGCTCGTCCCGTCCTCCGCGGAGGGCAAGGAGATCGCCGCGCGCCTCGCCGTGCGCATCGGCTCCGGCATCATCACCGACGCCATCGACCTGGAGGCCGGCGACGAGGGTCCGGTCGCGACCCAGGCCGCCTTCGCCGCGTCGTTCACCACCAAGTCCCGCGTGTCCAAGGGCACCCCGGTCATCACCGTGAAGCCGAACTCGGCCCCGGTCGAGGCCGCCCCGGCCGCCGGTGCCGTCGAGGCGCTCGCCGTCACCTTCGGCGCCCTGGCCACCGGTACCAAGGTCGTCTCCCGCACCCCGCGCGAGTCCACGGGCCGCCCGGAGCTGACCGAGGCCGCGATCGTCGTCTCCGGCGGCCGCGGCGTCAACGGCGCGGAGAACTTCCACCTCATCGAGGAGCTCGCGGACTCCCTCGGTGCGGCGGTCGGCGCCTCGCGTGCCGCCGTCGACGCCGGCTGGTACCCGCACACCAACCAGGTCGGCCAGACCGGCAAGTCGGTCTCCCCGCAGCTGTACATCGCCACCGGCATCTCCGGCGCGATCCAGCACCGGGCCGGCATGCAGACGTCGAAGACCATCGTGGCCATCAACAAGGACGCCGAGGCCCCGATCTTCGACCTCGTCGACTACGGCGTGGTCGGCGACCTCTTCGAGGTCGTCCCGCAGCTGACGGGCGAGATCAAGGCGCGCAAGGGCTAATCCCTGACCTGCCGTTTCCTCTGCCTCCGGGGCCGTGTGGTGATTGTCACCGCACGGCCCCGAGTCGTTCGTCCCACCCGGTGGAGGGACCATTGACGGAGCGGAACCCCGTGGCTAAATTCTGCTATGCGGAGCTAGGCTTCCGTGAAGCGGAAAAGAGGAGAGTGCACGATGGGTCAGCAGGAGAAGGTGGCGACGAGCCTCGCAGGCGCGGTCAGCGAGGGCATCAGCGCCTCCCTGGCGCCGGTGGACGCGGAACTCGCGCGCCACTACCCGGGCGACCCCGGCACCCGCCAGCCCATCCACACCGTCTACGTACCCGGTGACGTCTTCGACGCCGGCACCATCCGCTCCTGGGGCGACCAGGCCCTCGCGGCCATGGACGAGCACGCCCCGGACGCCGCCACCTTCGCGAAGGTGCTCGGCATTCCCGACGCACTGGCCGTCCCGGTCTACGACCGCGTCCGCGCCAAGCTGGCCTCCGAGCCCATCGAGGACCTCCGCGTCGACTTCGAGGACGGCTTCGGCGTCCGCTCCGACGAGGAGGAGGACCAGGCCGCGGCCCGCGCCGCCCGCCTCGTCTCGGAGGCCTTCTCCAACGGCACGAACGCCCCGTACATGGGCATCCGCATGAAGTGCATGGAGTCCAACGTCCGCGACCGCGGCATCCGCACCACCGACATCTTCCTCTCCGGCCTGCTGGAGCACGGCGGCCTCCCCGAGGGCCTCGTCCTGACCCTGCCCAAGGTCACGTACGCCGAGCAGGTCAGCGCCTTCGTCAAGCTGCTGGAAGCCTTCGAGACCACCCGCGGCCTGCGCCCGGGCCGGATCGGCTTCGAGATCCAGATCGAGACCAGCCAGTCCATCCTGGCCTCCGACGGCACCGCCACGGTCGCCCGGATGATCGAGGCCTCCAAGGGCCGCGCCACCGGCCTGCACTACGGCACCTTCGACTACAGCGCCTGCGTCGGTGTCTCCGCCGCCTACCAGGCCAGCGACCACCCGGCCGCCGACCACGCCAAGGCGATCATGCAGGTGGCCGCCGCCGGCACCGGCGTACGCGTCTCGGACGGCTCGACGAACGTCAAGCCCGTCGGCACCACCGAGCAGGTCCACGAGGCCTGGCGGCTCCACTACGGCCTCACCCGCCGCGCCCTGGCCCGCGCCTACTACCAGGGCTGGGACATGCACCCGGCGCACCTGCCGACCCGCTACGCGGCCGTGTTCACCTTCTACCGCGAGGGCCTGGAGGCCGCGGCCGCGCGTCTGAAGGCGTACGTGGCGAAGATCGAGGGCGACGTGATGGACGAGCCCGCCACCGCCAAGGCCCTGGCCGGCTACCTGGTCCGCGGCCTCGACTGCGGCGCGGTCGGCGCCGAGGAGGTCACCGCCCTCACCGGCCTGACCCGCGCCGAACTGGACGCCTTCGCCATCCCGCGCCGCTCGGCGACGCTGACGGCGACCTCCTGACCCCGAGCCGCCCCGCGAGGTCCGTCCGGCTCCCCGGCGGGCCTCGCCGCGCGTCAGGGGGCGCCGACCAGCCACTGGTGCAGGGAGCCGTCCGAGCAGGCGCCGGCCAGCAGGGTGCCGTCCGGTGAGAAGGCCACGGAGGTGACCCCGCTCGCGGGCACCTCGGTCACGGGGCGCCTGCGCACGACGTTCCACAGCTTCAGGTGACCGCCGCCCCCCACGGTGGCCAGCAGCCGGCCGTCAGGCGACAGCGCGAGGTCTTCGACGTCGGCTCCGCGGCGGTCCAGCGGATGTCCCACCGGCGCGCCCGTCCAGGGATCGCACAGGTGGACCGGTCCGCCTTCGGCATCGACCGCGGCCAGCAGCCGGGCCGACGCGTCGAAGGCGAAGCACCGTGCTGCCCGCCGCCTGCTCACGGGCCGCGCCTGCTCGGTGTCCCACAGCAGCAGCTCCCTGCCGAGAAGCGCCAGCAGCCGGCTGTCCGGGGCGAACCGTACGTCGGTCCCCGCCCCGGGATCACCGGCGTCCAGGGGCCCGCAGCGCGGTGTGAAGGTCCGGGTGTCTAGGACGGACACCTGCCCCTTGTGGTCCGTCACCGCCACGAGCCGGCCGTCCGCGGAGTAGGACATGTGGTCGTCCAGGGACAGCCGGACGGTTCCGGCGGGGCCGCCGGCCGGCGGGGTCAGCCCATGGGAGGCCCAGACGACCGGGTCCCGGTCGTCCGGGCAGTCCACCCCCCGGAGGGGCATGTGGAGCGGAACCTCCAGAGCGCGCGCCGGCCCCGGCTCCGCCGGGTCCCAGACGGCCAGGTGCCGGGTACCCGCGAGGGCGAAGATCCGCGATCCGTCGGGGGAGAACCGCACCTGGTCCAGGGGGAGACCGACTGATTCGCGGGCCGGCAGGGGCAGCACGCGGTGGGCGCGCAGAGCCGCTGCCACGGCTGCCGCGCCGGCGGACGCCGCCCGCCCGCGCGCGGGGCGCCGCCGGTGCAGCAGGATCGTCTTGTCGTCGCCCGCCGTCGCGAGCACCTGCCCGTCAGGGGAGAAGGCGACCGCGTTGACGGCCAGGGTGTGACCGGCCATCGGCGGGCCCGCCGGGCGTCCCGTGAAGGTGTCCCACAGCCGCACGGTCCGGTCGCGGCTCGCGGTCGCGAGCAGCGATCCGTCCGGGGAGAAGGCCACGGCGTTCACCGCGTTGTCGTGACCGGAGAGGGGCGGCGCGGCCGGCCTTCCGGTGGCCGCGTCCCACAAACGGACCGTGGTGTCATGGCTCCCGGTGGCCAGCAGACGGCCGTCGGGCGAGTACGCCAAGGCCTCGACGTTGTCGCAGTGGCCGGCCAGGGCCACGCCGACGGCCTCGCCCGTGGCCGTGTCCCACTGCCGGACGTCGGCGAATCCGTCGGCGACCACCAGCAGCCGGCCGTCCCCCGAGAAGGCGAGCGCGTCCGCCTGCCCGCTGTAGCGCGCGTCGGCGGGACCGCGCGCCGTGTCGGTGTCGAGGTCCACGACCCGGCACACGCCACCCGCCACGGCGGTGCCGAGCAGGTGCCCGCCGGCCGCGAAGCCCAGGCCGTTGCACTGGTGGTACCCGCCGGGAAGCGGGTCGGGCGCGCACGTGCGGGTGTCCCACAGGTGCACCCGGCCGTCGTCCGACAGGGCGGCCACCCGGTCCCCGCACGGGGAGAAGCACACCTGGAGCAGGGGCGCGTACGGCCTGTCGCTGACCAGTACGCCCTTGGCCCGGCCGTCTCCGGTCCGCCACAGCCGTACGGCCCCGTCGTTCCCCGCGGAGGCCAGGGTGCGGCCGTCGGGGGAGAAGGCGAGCCGCCACACCAGACGTGTGTGGCCGACCAGGCGGTCGGTGATCGTGAACTCCGTACCACTGTCCTCCGCCACCCCGGCCGGCAGCGGCGCCCGCCCGGGAACCGGCGGCGGGGGAGGGTCGGCTGCCGGGGTGGACGCCGGTGGGTGGGCGGGCCCGGGCGTGCCGCGGTCCAGGGCGGCCAGGTCGCGCCAGCGGCGGCGCCAGGGTTCCAGTTCCGGGGAGTTGTGCGGCGGGACGGGCCGCTCCCGGCCGAACTCGTCGTAGGCGTGCAGGATCCGGATCAGGCCCATGAGGCTGTCGAGCCCCGGAAGGCGGTCACCGCGGAACGCGTCGCTCTGGGTGGACACCGGGAGCCGGATCCCGGTCTGGGACTTCGCCGCACGGGCGGCCAGTTCGCGGTACGACGGCTTGCCCCGGTCGAGCCGCAGCCGGCGCAAGTCCGCCGCGAACGACTCCAGTTCTTCGCTGAATGCACGCACGCTCCCCATCACCGCACAGGTTAGGACCGTGCCGGGCGCTCCGCCGGACAATCCCGAACAGGGCGGAACGTCGCCGGTCAGCGGTGTGTCCGGCGGTGTCCGGAGGCGCTCCGGGTCGTTCGGTGGGGGCGGCACGCGGGCATGGAGGGCCGTGCAATCGGGGCATGACCACACCCCCGGACACCGATCCGCCCTTCCTGACCCTGCACTCCGCCGTCGTGCTCCTCGGCGCCCTGCTCGTGGGCCTCGTCACCGGCGGGCTCGGCTACCTCGGCGGGGCACCGCCCGCCCTGGCCGTCCTCGCCGGGCTCACCGCCGCGGGCGGGGCCGTGCCCGGGCTGCGGTCGCTCATCCGGTGACCGGCGGGAGTTCGCCCGAGCCGCGGGCGATCAGGCGGGTCGGGAGGACGATGCGGGACGGGGGGAGGGCGGTGCCCGACAGGCGCTGGAAGAGGCGGTCCGTGGCCACCCGGCCCAGGGCCGCCGGGTCCTGGGCGACCACCGTGACTCCGGGGCGCAGCAGATCGGCCAGTTCGAAGTCGTCGAAGCCGACCAGGGCCACGGGCCGGGACAGGGCCGCGAGGGCCCGTACGACGGTGACGGTGACCCGGTTGTTCCCGGCGAAGACGGCGGTGACCGGCTCCGGGTCCGCCAGCATCGCGCGGGCCGCCGCCGCCACCCGGTCCGGGGCGGTCGAGCCGAGGGAGACCCAGGACCCGGACACCGGCAGGCCCGCACCCGCCATCGCCTCGCGGTAGCCGCGCAGGCGTTCGGTGGCGGTGTGGATGCGCGGGTGGTCACCGATGAACCCGATCCGCCGGTGCCCTGCCGCGATCAGGTGGGCCACCCCGTCCCGGGCGCCGCCGAAGCTGTCCGACAGGACCACGTCCGCCTCGATCCGGCCCGCCGGCCGGTCCACGAACACCGTCGCCACCCCGGCCCGGATCTCCGGCTCCAGATAGCGGTGGTCGTCGCCGGCCGGGATCACGATCAGCCCGTCCACCCGGCGGGCGCACAGCGCGAGCGCCAACTCCCGCTCCCGGTCCGGGTCCTCGGCGCTGGAGCCGTTGATGAGCAGGGCGCCGTGGGTGCGGGCCACCTCCTCGACGGCCCGGTTGAGGGGACCGTAGAAGGGGTCGGCGAGGTCCTCCAGGACCAGGCCCACGGTCGCGGTGCGCCCCTTGCGCAGGACGCGGGCGCTGTCGTTGCGGCGGAAGCCGAGCGCCTCGATGGCGTCCTGGACCCGCTGTTCGGTGTCGGGGGTCACCCCCGGCTCGCCGTTGACGACCCGGGAGACCGTCTTCAGGCCGACGCCCGCCCGGGCCGCCACGTCCTTCATGGTCGGCCGGTTGCCGTAACGGGGCTCGGGCGCGGGGCGGTTCTGCGGCACGGCGGGGAAACCTCCGGAGGCGGGGCGGGGCGCTCTGACCTTGAGGATATGCACTCGGCCGGAGAGCGGGTTTCCGTGGCAGGGTGGGGCGGGCAAGCCACTGGGGGCTTCGGAGGCGAGCCAATGGGAGAGGGGTAGACGTGATTGTCTGGATCAACGGCACTTTCGGTGCCGGGAAGACCAGCACGGCGCGCGAACTGGCCGGACTGCTGCCGGACAGCACCCTGTACGACCCGGAGCTCATCGGGGACGCGCTGCGGCGGCTCCTGCCGCACAAACGTCTCGCGGAGGTCGACGACTACCAGGACCTGCCGAGCTGGCGGCGGCTCGTCGTCGACGCGGCCGCGGCGATGCTGGCGGAGCTGGGCGGGGTGCTCGTCGTACCGATGACGCTGCTGCGGCAGGAGTACCGGGACGAGATCTTCGGGGGGCTCGCGGCCCGCCGGATCCCGGTACGGCACGTGCTGCTGGCCCCAGCTGAAACGATCCTGCGCGAGCGCATAGCCAACCGCCGGGAGCCCGGGGACCCGGGGGAAGCGGACGTACGGGTCCGGCAGTGGGCCTACGACCACATCCCCGCGTACCGGCAGGCGCTGGGGTGGCTGACCGCCGACGCGCACGTCATCGACAACGGGCACCTGAACGCACGGGAGACGGCGCAGCGGATCGCCGAGGCCGTGCGGACGGACACGGCGGCCGTCTGCGACATCGTGCAGACCCCGGAGCCGACGCGGGAGACGGTGGCGGCGGGGGTCCTGCTCTTCGACGACCGGGACCGGGTGCTCCTGGTGGATCCGACGTACAAGCCGGGCTGGGAGTTCCCGGGCGGGGTCGTCGAAGCGGGGGAGGCGCCGGGGCGGGCGGGCGTACGGGAGGTCGCGGAGGAGCTGGGCCTGACGCTGGACCGGGTGCCGGAGCTGCTGGTCGTCGACTGGGAGCCGCCGCGGTCCCCGGCCTACGGGGGCTTGCGGCTGCTGTTCGACGGGGGCCCGCTGTCGGAGGCGGAGACCGCGCGGCTGAGGCTGCCCGGGCCGGAGCTGCGGGCCTGGCGCTTCGTCACGGAGCGGGAGGCCGAGGGGATGCTGCCGCCGCAGCGCTACGCACGCCTCCGCTGGGCGCTGCGTGCGCGTGAGCGGGGGCGGGCGCTGTACCTGGAGGCGGGGCGGCCGACGCCGTAACCCTGCCGGGCGGGGCCGTTTCCTGGGGCTCCGCCCGGGCCCCGGTGCGCTCAAACGCCGCGCGGGCTGGAACTTCGCTGCGCGAAATCCCAGCCCCGCCGGCGTTTGAGGCGCGGGATCCGGGGCGGAGCCCTGGGGAACGGTGGAAGGGCGGGTAGGGGACCAGCGCCGCAGGCGGCCGTCCGCCCGCCGGGCCGGACGGTGCCGCGGGGCCGACGGTCAGGCCAGGGCTTCGGCGGCGGACGCCGCCTCGGTGAGGGCGCGCGCCGTGTCCTGCGTACGCGGGTCCCCGTGGCCGAAGCAGGCCACGGACGGGGCCAGCGCGGCCAGGCGCTGGAAGGAGGCGACGGCCTGCGCGCGGTCGGTGTTGAAGACGCCCAGCATCACCTCGCCCACCCCCGCGACGCAGTCCCCGGTGAACAGCACCCCGTGCTCCGGGAGATGGACGCCGATGCTGCCCGGGGTGTGCCCGGGGGAGTGGACCACCACCGCGCCGCCGCCGAACGGCAGCACCTCGCCCTCCTCCAGCTCCCGGTCGACCCGCGTCGGCGGGGCCTCGGGGACCGTCATGCCGTGGGCGTAGAGCGGGACCTCCCACTCCAGCAGCACCGGCTCGGGCACCGGCTGCTCGCCCCGCACCACGGGCGCGTCCAGCCGGTGGGCCAGAACCTCCGCGCCCCGGCGGGCGGCGAGTTCACCGGCGGAGCCGACGTGGTCGCGGTGGCAGTGGGTCAGGACGATCCGCTCCAGCCGCTCGGGCGCGAGCCCGAGGGAACGTATCGCCCCCTCGATCAGGTCGGCGGCGCCGGCCGGGCCGGAGTCGATCAGGGTCAGGGCCTCCCCGGCACGGTCCTGCCAGAGGTAGGCCTGGCCGATGGGGAAGCGCAGCATGTGCAGCCGGTTCGGGAGTACTTCGACGAGATCCATGTCCATGCCGCCAACGTAGACACCATGATCGGCCCCGCGCACGCGACTTCGCCGGGAGCGGAGTACGCCCAGGGCGCACTGCGCCCTGGGCGTACATCGGCAACCAACCGGACGTCAGATGCTCTTGGACGCCGCGTAGTTCACCAGGAAGAGGGCCTCCGCGACCGACAGCCGCTCCAGCTCCTCCGGGGACACGCTCTCGTTCACCGCGTGGATCTGCGCCTCCGGCTCGCTCAGACCGATCAGCAGCATCTCCGCCTGCGGGTAGAGCGAGGTCAGGGTGTTGCACAGCGGGATCGACCCGCCCATGCCGCTGATCTGCATCTCCTGGCCGTCGTACGCCTCGCGCAGGGCGGCGGCCATCGACGCGTACGCCGGGCTGGTGGTGTCCGCCTGGAACGGCTGGCCCTGGCCGACGACCTCAAGCTCCAGCTTGGCCTTCCACGGGGTGTGCGCGATCAGGTGCGCCTCCAGCAGCTTGATGGCCTCGGCGGTGTCCACGCCCGGCGGCACGCGCAGGCTGATCAGCGCGCCGGCGCTCGCGTGGACCGAGGGGGTCGCGCCGATCACCGGCGGGCAGTCGATGCCGAGCACGGTGACGGCTGGACGGGCCCACAGCCGGTCCGCGATGGTGCCCTCACCGATCAGCTCGACCCCGTCCAGCACCTTCGCGTCGGCGCGGAAGTCCGCCTCCGGGTACTGCAGGCCCTCCCAGACCGCGTCCGAGGCCAGGCCGTCCACCGTGGTCGAACCGTCCGCGGCGCGCAGCGAGTCCAGCACGCGGATCAGCGCGGCCAGCGCGTCGGGGGCGACGCCGCCGAACATGCCGGAGTGCAGGTTCCCGCCCAGGGTGTCGAGCTTCACCTTGATCAGGGTCATTCCGCGCAGGGTGGCCGTCACCGTCGGCAGGCCGAGGCGGAAGTTGCCCGCGTCGCCGATGACGATGGTGTCGGCGGCCAGCAGCTCCGGGTGGGCCTCGGCGTACTGCTGGAGGCCGCCGGTGCCCTGCTCCTCCGAGCCCTCCACGATCACCTTCACGGAGACCGGCACGCCGCCGTTCGCCTTCAGCGCGCGCAGCGCCAGCAGGTGCATGATGAAGCCGCCCTTGCAGTCCGCCGCGCCGCGCCCGTACCAGCGGCCGTTGCGCTCGGTCAGCTCGAAGGCGGGGGAGATCCAGGCGGCGTCGTCCAGCGGCGGCTGCACGTCGTAGTGCGCGTAGAGCAGGACGGTCGGGGCGCCCTCGGGGCCGGGCAGGAAGCCGTACACCGACTGGGTGCCGTCGGGGGTGTCGAGCAGGGCCACGTCCTGGAAGCCCTCGGCGCGCAGGGCGTCGGCCACCCAGTTCGCGGCGCCCTCGCTCTCGCTGCGGGGGAACTGCGCCCAGTCCGCGACCGACTGGAACGCCACCAGCTCTGTCAGCTCCGCCTTGGCGCGGGGCATCAGCGAGGCGACGGTCTCGGCGATCGGATTCTGCGACATGGGCACGCTCCTCGTGGGTGCGACGTTGTGAGGTGTGTACGCCGGGTACGGCGGGGTCCGCTCGATCCTCGCACAGCGGAGCGAGGGGGACGCGCGCCGTAGGATCTTCACGGCATCGGAGCAACGTGTGATCAGGAGCAGCAGCACATCGTGACCAGCGACGACAGCATTGACGGCGGATCCGGCACGGCGGCGGAGCAGGCGGGCCGGGGCGGCGCGGAGGACGGGATCCGGGCCGGGGACCAGAGCGGGGACCAGACCGGGGACCAGGCCGGCGGGCGGGCCGGGGACCTGGCCGCGGAGGCGGCGGACGGGGCGGCCGACGGCACCGGCGAGGTGTGGGACGTCGTCGTGGTCGGCGCGGGACCGGCCGGGGCGATGGCCGCGTACGCGGCGGCGACCGCGGGGCGGCGCGTCCTGCTGCTGGAGAAGGCCGAACTGCCCCGGTACAAGACCTGCGGCGGCGGCATCATCGGCCCCTCGCGCGACGCCCTCCCGCCGGGCTTCGTGCTGCCGCTCAAGGACCGGATCCATGCCGTCACCTTCTCCCTGGACGGGAAGCTGACCCGTACCCGGCGCTCGAAGCGCATGCTGTTCGGGCTGATCAACCGGCCCGAGTTCGACGCGGCGCTGGTCGCGGAGGCCGAGAAGGCGGGCGCGACGCTGCGTACGGGGACGGCCGTCAGCCGGGTCGAGCAGCACGGCGCGGCCGTGCCCGACCGGCGCACGGTCGCCGTGGTGCTCGCCGACGGGGGGACCGTACTGGCCCGGGCCGTGGTCGGCGCGGACGGCAGCGCCAGCCGGATCGGCGCCCACGTCGGAGTGGAGATGGACCAGGTCGACCTCGGGCTGGAGGCGGAGATCCCGGTGCCGGCGACCGTCGCCGAGGACTGGAAGGGCCGCGTCCTCATCGACTGGGGACCGCTCCCGGGCAGCTACGGATGGGTCTTCCCCAAGGGCGACACGCTCACGGTCGGGGTCATCTCGGCCAAGGGCGAGGGCGCCGCGACCAAGCGGTACCTGGACGACTTCATCGCCCGGCTGGGCCTGGCCGGCTTCGAACCGGCCGTCTCCTCCGGGCACCTGACCCGCTGCCGCAAGCCCGGGTCGCCGCTCTCGCGCGGCCGGGTGCTGGTGGCGGGCGACGCGGCCGGGCTGCTGGAGCCGTGGACCCGTGAGGGCATCTCCTTCGCGCTGCGCTCGGGACGGCTCGCGGGGGAGTGGGCAGTGAAGATCTCCGAGGCGCAGGACGCGGTGGACGCGCGGCGCCAGGCACTGAACTACGCCTTCGCGGTCAAGGCGGGGCTGGGCGTGGAGATGGGCGTCGGCAAGCGGATGCTGACCGTCTTCGAGTCCCGCCCGGGGCTGATGCACGGTGTGATCACGGGGCTGCGGCCCACCTGGAACGCCTTCGCCGGGATCACCCGCGGCTCGACGACCCTGGCCGACCTGGTGCGTACGTACCCGCTGGCGCGCAAGGCGCTGCACCTGATGGACGCCCGTCAGGCGCGCGGCGCCCGGGGCTGACGGCGCGCCCGGGCTGACGGCGGGCGGGGGGCTGACGGCGGCGGGGCGACAGGGCGGTGGGGCGTCGTAGGAGCTGCGGCGCCGTGGGGAGGTGCGGCCGTCCGCCGGGGGTCAGCCGGTCACCGTGATGCGGAAGACCGGGTGGTCGCCGGCGGCGGCGCGGAGCTCGGCGTCCGTGGACTTCGCGGTGACCCCCTGGAAGAACCGGTTGACCTCCCAGCCCCACTTCTCCAGGTAGGCGCGCAGCACGGCCGCCTTCTCCGCCGGATCGGTGAGCTCGGTGACGGTGAAGGCGCGGACCTTGCGGCCCACCCGCAGCTCGCCGCCGCCCGCCACGCGCATGTTGCGGACCCACTGGGAGTGGCCGCGGGCGGAGACCAGGTACTGGGCCCCCTCGAAGGTGTGCGGGTTGACCGGGATGCGCTGCATCGTGCCCGAGGTGCGGCCGCGCACCGACAGCTCCGCCGTGCCGGCCAGGCTGATGCCCAGGCGGGCGAGCTTGCCGAAGAGCGAGTTGAAGCGGGTTTCGAGCCGGCCGGCCTGGATGTAGTGCGGGGTGGGCGCGTTCACGGTGGCCTCCGGGGCGGTGTCGGACTACGTTTCCGAGAGCACTGCTCTCGCTTGAGATCAGTGTGCATGGAGCGGTGCGCCAAAACAAGAGCACTGCTCTCTAAAATGTGCGCTGCTCCGATTTTTGTGCAGTGCTCCGCGTGTATGCCACACTGATCCGCATGAGCACCGTGCGAGGGGCCAGGGAACGGGCCCGTATCGAGGTCACCGCCGCCATCAAGGACGAGGCGCGCCGCAGGCTCGCGGCCGAGGGGGCCGCCAAGCTCTCGCTGCGCGCGGTCGCCCGCGAGCTCGGGATGGTCTCCTCCGCCCTCTACCGCTACTTCCCGAGCCGCGACGAGCTGCTCACCGCGCTGATCATCGACGCGTACGACAGCGTGGGCGCCGCCGCCGAGGCGGCCGAGGCAGCCGCCCTGGCCGCCGGAGCCCCGCCCCGCGCCCGCTGGACCGCCGTCTGTGAGGCGTTGCGCGCCTGGGCGCTGGAGCACCCGCACGAGTACGCCCTCATCTACGGCTCCCCCGTCCCCGGCTACAGCGCGCCCCAGGACACGATCGGTCCCGCCTCCCGCGTCGCCAACGTCCTCATCGGCATCGCCCGCTCCGCCCACGAGGGCCGCGGCCTCGCCCTGCCGCCGCTCCCCGCTCCGCTGCGCGCCGAGGCCGACCGGATGACGGCCGACTTCGCCACGGGCCTTCCCCCGGAGGTCACGGCCGCCCTCGTCGCCGCCTGGGCGCAGCTCGTCGGGCTCGTCTCCTTCGAGCTGTTCGGCCAGTTCAACCGGGTCGTGGAGGAACGCGACGCCTTCTTCGCACACGCGGCCGGCCAACTCGCGCACGCGGTGGGCCTGCCGGCCGTCTGACGGGGGTCCGGCGGGAGTCCGGCGGGGGTCCGTCGGGGGCGTCCGCAGGCGGATCGGCAGGGCTTCACGGGATGAGGTGACGAATCGTTTGTCTGTTCCTCATACCGATGTCGCCGGTTCCGCCGTCCCCGGCGGGCCGCGCGTCTACTGTTCCTCGGGTCGTCCCTGCCGCCGCCGGAGGAACCGTCATGGCCCTGGCTCCCGTCCGCGCTCTGAGGGCCCTCTACGCCGTCCTGCTGACCGGGCTGCTCGCCGCACCCGCGCCGGCCGTGACCGCCTCGGCGGAGCCGCCCTCCAGACCGCCTTCCGGACCCAGATCCGCGGCCACCCCCGCCGCCGCCCCCGCACCCCGCATACCCGGCGTGCGCGGCCTGGAGATCGCCGTCCCCGCCTACGTCTGGGCCGGCGACCCCGTCCTGGCGGAGCTCACCGCCACCGGCCCCGCCGCCTCCGTGGTCGTCCTCAACCCCGGCAACGGCGACGCCCCGTTCGGCTCCGCCTGGCTCGCCCGCGCGGACGCCCTGCGCGCCGGTACCACCGCCACGGGCGAGAGGACGAAGGTCCTCGGCTACGTCCACACCGACCGCGGCAACCGCGACCCCGCCGCCGTCCGGGCCTCCGTGGACAACTACCTGAAGACCCCCGACGGCAGGCTCCACGTCGACGGCATCTTCTTCGACGTCGTCAGCCGTGACTGCGGCCCCGGCAACGCCACCCGTGACCACTACGCCGCCCTGCGCCGCTACGTCCAGGACACCGTGCACGCCGTGGACCCGGACGCCCGCGAACTCGTCGTCGACAACCCCGGCACCGCTACCGCCGACTGCTACCTGGAACCCGGGCACCGTACCGCCGACGTCTTCGTCACCTACGAGGGCACGTACGCGGCGTACACCTCCGGCGGCTGGCCCGGCGGCAACGTCTTCGACGCCGTCGGCGGCTACCGCCCCGGAGCCGAACTCGACCCGAGCGGCACGGCCTTCTGGCACCTCGTCCACGACGTCCCCGACGCCGCCGCCATGCGCGCCACCCTCGCGACCGCCTTCGCCCGCGGCGCCGGCTACGCCTACGCGACCAGCGCGGCGATGCCCAACCCCTGGGACACGTCCCCCACTTGGAAGTTCCGCTCCCAGACCGGCTACGCCGCCACCCTCGGCTAGGACCGCCGCCGCCCGCCGGACGCCGGGTGTTTGCGACGCGTGCGGAGGCCATGCATATGATCAGGGCCTTCCGACGGGGGAGGCGTGAACATGACGGACGATTTTGGCCGGGATCAGACGGACGGCGGGCCGGAGGCCGGCACGGACCAGCAGGTCGGCATGCGGTTGAACCACGTGCCGCCCGAGCCGTCCGCTCCGCCGGCGCCGGGCCCGGTGCCCGGACTCGGCGGCGGGCCCGGGGACTTCGCCTCGACACCGAAGCAGAAGCAGGAGGCGGCCGGCACCATAGAGACCGAGCTGGAGCCCAACACCAAGAAGGCCACGGAGCACGCGGACGACGCCACCAGCACCGCCCAGAAGGGCTTCGAGGGCTGGGAGACGGCAGCCGGTCTGAAGACCGTGGCCGAGACCTGGGACAAGCAGGTGAAGGTCCTGATGGGCCGCCTGTCGGCGGAGAAGAGCGCCCTGCGCGGCGCCTCGGGCCTCTTCGCCGGCAACGACACCGGCATCCGCAGCCAGTTCCTGGCCTCGCAGTCGAAGCTGAACGACCTGTGAGGGGGCCGCGGTGCTGAACTACCACGAGGTCATGACCACGGACCTGGGCCTGCTGACGACGGCCGCCGGCAAGTGGGAGGCGATGGCCGCCGAACTGGCCAAGGTCGAGAGCCGCTACGGCGACACCGTCCAGCAGATCACCATGGGCCCCGCCTGGACCGGCATCAGCGCCGGAACGGCGCACACCACCTTCAAGGGCACCCGGTACGAGTACTCCGCCGCACAGATCCAGGCCAAGGCCGTCGCCAGCCTGCTGCGCGAGGCGCACACCCAGCTCGCCGACCTGAAGAAGAAGCTGGAGAGCGCCCGCGACGACGCCGTGGCCGCCGGCATGAGCGTCTCCGAACAGGGCCGCGTCGCCTTCGACTACGGCCGTCTCACCCCGGCGGAGCGCAGCGCCTACCACCACGACCCGGACGGACAGAAGTCCGTCGCCGAGGCCGTCACCAAGTGGCAGCAGCACATCGACGACCGCGTCAAGGCCGTCGCCGAACTCGACCAGGGCGTCCGCACCGCCCTGACGCGGGCGACCGTCGACAGCAACAAGGACGCCTTCGGCAAGGGCGCCGACGAAACGTTCAACGGGTTCAACGCCGGGGCCCAGGGCGACCTGGCCAAGGCCATGAAGCCCGACGAGACCCAGGTCGGCACCAAGCCCGACAGCAAGACCGGCACGAGCGTCAGCGGCCCCAAGTACGGCAAGGAGGGCTCGGCCAAGGCCTACGCCGACCTCTTCCACGAGACCGCCCAGGGCCAGACCACCGTGGACGGGATGAAGCTCTCCGGGATCGCCGACATCTACGGCGGCGGGCGGGCCACCGCCAACTACGGGTTCACCGACCAGGGCGCCTCCGCCAAGGCCGAGGCCTCCGTGGGCGTACGGGCCCTGGCCGAGGGCCGGGCCGAGAGCGAGTACGTCGGCCGCTACGCGCGGGCCGAGGGGTTCGCCGGCGCCGAGGTGGGCGTCAGCGCCAAGGCGACCAAGGAGGAGGTCTCCGCCGGGTTCAAGGCGTTCGCCGGAGCCAAGGGCACCGTCGCCACGGGCGCCGAGGTCTTCGGGATCGGCGTCGGCGCGAACGCCGAGGGCTGGGCGGGACCCGGGGCGGAAGGCTGGTGGGGGTACAAGAAGGACAAGGACACCGGCAAGTGGAAGATCGGCGGCGAGTTCGGTGCCTCCCCCATCGTCGGGGGCAAAGTGGGACTGGAGATCACCGTCGACCCCCACAAGGTGTCCAAAGCGGCCGGCGACGCCGCCCACGCGCTGGGCGACGCGGCCCACGCGGTCGGCGGCTGGTTCGACTGATGCACATGTCCCCGGAAGGACGGCCCTGAATGCCCGCAGCACTGCCCGTGCCGATCGAGTTCGACTTGCCGGAGGGCTGGCTCCCGGCCAGGCCGGACGGGCTCGATCCCGAAGCGGTGGCCTTCGCCGCGGTCCATCCGCATCCGGACGCCGGCTTCGCCGCCAACATCACCGTCGACGGCGGGTTCCCGGCCGAGGAGGAGACCCTGGAGGGGCTCGCCGACGAGTCCGTGCGGCGCCTGGCCGGGTCGGCCGGACCGGTCGAGGTGGTCCACCGCCGGGCGGTCGGCTCCGACGACGCACCCGCGCTGATCCAGCGGCTGGCCTTCACGGCCGTCGCCGGCGGCGTGCGCCGCGACCTCGTCCAGTCCCAGGTGTACCTGTCCATGGCGGACGTCGCGGACCCGCGCAGGCGCGCGGTCGTCCGGCTCGCCCTCACCGCCACCGCGGACCAGCACGACGAAGTCCTGGGCGACTTCCAGGACTTCGTGAGCTCGGTCCGCCCGGACACCGGGACGGAGGCGTAGCGATGGGGCGGCTCAGGGACAAGCTCACCGGCACTGCCCACCCGCGCAGCGGCGTCGCACCGCGGCCCGCCGAGGAGGTCCGGGCCGCGCTGCTCGCGGCCGCCGGACCCGACGCACGGTTCACCGTGCGCGAGGCCACCCCGCAGGACGGCGGCGCCGATCTGGTCGCGGAGTGCGTCATCCCGGCGCTGGACGTCACCCTCAGGACCCGGATGCGCCTGGACGCCGGGGCGCACGCCGTCCGGGTCCTCGAGGAGCGGTGGGCGCCGACGTCCGAGGGCGCGAACCGGCAGTACGGACGCGGGCCCGCGGACACGGTGTACCGGCAGTGGGAGTTCAGGAAGGCGGCGGACGGCAGCCGGCAGAAGGTCGAGACGTTCCGCTTCGGCACACGGGACATGAGGGTGCCCCTGCAGAGGGCCGTCCTGGGCGCCGGATGGACCTGGCGCGGAGTGCTGTTCCGGCTGTGATGGGACGGGGGGTGGGGGCCGGCGGGGCCCCCACCGCCGGACGCCGGACGCCGGAGGCCGGACGCCCCGCCGTCGGAGCTCCCGCCCCCGGATGCCCGCCGTCAGATGCCCGCCGTCTCCTGCCACAGCCGGGCCAGCGTCGTGTCGCCGGTCACCCCCGGGCCCGTCAGCGGGAGGCGGTTCCACAGGGCCGCGTACAGCCAGGACGCCTCACCGGTCAGTTCGCAGTCCGCCGGATCGTCCGTGTCCCCGCGCACCGTCCGCGCCGGCTCCTTCGACAGGTGGACCGTCCACACCGCGCCCGTGTCCGCGGCCCGGACCCGCACCAGCTTCGGCTGCTCGGTGCGCACCCGGCTGCGCGGCCGGGCGTGGAACCCGGTCAGCAGCTCGTCCACCCCGTCCTCCGCGAACTCCGGGCTCACCGCGTCGAAGGCCACGCCCCGCGCCGACTGGGCGTCGAAGCGGTGCACGGTCGTCTCGTGCGCCTGCCGCCGCGCCCAGAACGCCAGCGGCGACGGCGCGGCCGTCGGCAGGAACGTCCAGCAGCGCAGCTCCTCCGGCGCCTCCGTCAGCACCCGGACCAGCTCCGCGTGCCCCTCCCGGAACCAGGCCAGCAGCTCGGCCCCCGCCAGCTCCGGCGCCTGCGGGAACGGCGCCGGCTCCAGCAGGCCGTCCGCCACGTACCCCGCCGCCCAGCGGTGCACCGCCCCGGTGTGCCGCAGCAGATCGGCCACCCGCCACTCGGGGCAGGTGGGCACCACGGCGTCGGTACCGGCCCGTTCGGCCTCGTCGGCCAGCAGCTCGCCTTCCCGCGCGAGCATCTCCACGTACTCGGTGATCTTCATGCTCCCGAGTGTGCCAGCCACCCCTGACAATGGAAGCGTGGACGGTGAACTCTTCCCGCGCGAGCGGACCGAGATCGCACCCGGCGCCGTCCACCTGCCCGACTGGCTCGGGCCGCGGCGCCAGTGCGAGCTCCTCGACGCCTGCCGCGCCTGGGCCCGCCCGCCCGCCGGACTGCGCACCGTCCGCACCCCCGGCGGCGGCACGATGACCGCCCGGCAGGTGTGCCTGGGGCTGCACTGGTACCCGTACGGATACGCGCCCACTGCCGTCGACGGCGACGGCGCCCCGGTCAAGCCGATGCCCGCCTGGCTCGCCGAGCTGGGCCGGCGGGCCGTGACCGCCGCCTACGGCACGCCCCCGCCGCCCGCCGACGCGTACGACATCGCCCTGGTCAACTTCTACGGCGGCGACTCCCGCATGGGCATGCACCGGGACGCCGAGGAGCGTTCCCCGGCCCCGGTGGTGTCGCTGAGCCTGGGCGACTCCTGCCTCTTCCGCTTCGGCAACACCGCCTCGCGCGGCCGCCCGTACCGGGACGTGGAACTGCGCAGCGGGGACCTGTTCGTCTTCGGCGGCCCGAGCCGGCTGGCCTACCACGGGGTGCCCCGGGTCCTGCCCGGCACCGCCCCGCCGGACCTGGGCCTGACCGGCCGGCTCAACATCACACTGCGGGTCGGCGGCCTCGGAGCATAGGCGGCGCGCTCCGCGCCACCCGATCATGCGAGGATCGCAGCATGAACGGCAACGGGGCCCCGACGGGGGTGGGGGACGCGACCACGGCGTCGGCGGCGTCCACGGCAAGCAACGGATCCAGCGCTTCCACCACGCCCGGCGCGTCCACCGCTTCCACCGCTTCCACGAAGAGCAAGCTGGAGCGGGGCCGCAGCGCCCTCGGCCCCGCACTGGAGCTCGTCCACACCGGCCGGGCCCCGACGCGCGCGGTCCTCACCGCCGAGCTGGGCGTCACCCGGGCCACCGCCGGAGCCGTGGCCGCCGAGCTGGAGGCCCTCGGCCTGATCCGCGTCGACTCCCGCCCGGGCGGCGCCGGCGGCACCCAGGGCCGGCCCTCCCACCGGCTCGCCGTCGACGAGAACGGTCCCGTGGCGCTGGCCGCGCAGGTGCACCCGGACGGGTTCCGCGCCGCGCTCGTAGGCCTCGGCGGGCGGATCGTGGCCACCGCTCCCGGCAAGGTCACCGTCTCCGCCGACCCGGCGCAGGTGCTCGGCGCGGTCGTCGGCGCGGGCGCGGCGCTGCTCGCCGAGTCCGGGCGGCGCTGCATCGGCGCGGGCCTCGCGGTGCCGTCGGCGGTCGCCGAACCCGAGGGCACGGCCCTCAACCCGCTGCACCTGGCCTGGCCGGCCGGATCTCCCGTACGGACCATCTTCGCCGAGTGCGTGAAGGCGGCCGGGATCGACGGACCGGCCCTGACCGGCAACGACGTGAACCTCGCGGCCCTCGCCGAGCACCGCCACGGCGCGGGCCGCAGCGCGCAGCACCTGCTGTGCGTGGCCACCGGCCACCGCGGGGTCGGCGGCGCGCTGGTGCTGGACGGACGGCTGCACAGCGGCAGCTCCGGCCTGGCCCTGGAGGTCGGCCACCTGACGGTCAACCCCGAGGGGCGCCCCTGCCACTGCGGCAGCCGGGGCTGTCTGGACGTGGAGGCCGACCCGCTGGCCTTCCTCACCGCGGCGGGCCGTACGCCCGGCCCCGAGGTGTCGCTGCTCCAGCAGGCCCGTGAGCTGCTGCGCGCCGAGTACGCGCAGCCGTCGGTACGAGCGGCCGCCGAGGAGCTCATCGACCGGCTCGGTCTGGGCCTGGCGGGCCTGGTCAACATTCTGAACCCGGACCGGATCATCCTCGGCGGGCTCCACCGCGAGCTGCTGTACGCGGACCCGGAGCGGCTGCGCGCCGTGGTCGCGGACCGGAGCCTGTGGGGGCGCAGCGGCGGCGTGCCGATCCTGCCGTGCACCCTCGACCACAACAGCCTCGTCGGGGCGGCGGAGCTGGCCTGGCAGCCGGTGCTCGACGATCCGCTGGGGACGCTGGGCGCGGCGGCCTGAACCGGCCGGCCCCGGGTGGCGGCGGGGCCGGGGTGCGTCAGCCGGGCCTGGTGCCGACCGAGACCGACGCCGGCACGCCCGTCACGACGGGCTGTGCGTCCACGGCGCCGATCACCGCCCGGGCGGGCTCCCGTACGGTCTTCTTCGCGCCGATACGGACCGTGTGCGACGGCGCCGCCGGGGCGGGGGCGGCCAGCATGGAGAACCAGACCACCTTGCCGGGTCCGTCCGGCAGGGGGCGCGCCCCCCACGCCTCGCTCACGGCCTCCACGAGCGCCAGCCCGCGCCCGCACGTCTCCAGGCCGCCGGGATCGCGCCGGACCGGCAGGCGCGGATCGCTGTCGTGGACGGAGACGGTGAGCCGTCCGAGGCGGAGCTCGATCTCGACGGTGCAGACCTTGTCGGGCTGCGCGTGGCGGTGGACGTTGCTGAGCAGCTCCGTCACGCCGAGCGCAGCCCGGTCTATGAGCGGATCGAGCTGCCAGTGGCGCAGTTGGGCGGAGACGATCCTGCGGACCTGACCGATCCGCGCGGGAAGGGCCTGCAGTTCGACGACGCAGTGCCTGCGGGAATGTGTGATCACGGCTGCGACTCCCCGACATCAGTGTTACGGGTGCTGCACCCTCGGTGACGCAATCACAAGGGTCACCCACCGTCGCGCCGCGTGCAACCGAACGCGACCGAAAGCGATCCGCATAGAAACCCAAAGTGACCGTTTGTGCAGGTGAGGGGGGTACATTTCGAAAGGAGGGGGCCCTGGAACCGACGAAGGAGCAAGGCGCATGAGCACCACCGGCACCACCGGTACGCCGGCCTCGAACACGGCCGTGAGCACGGCCGCGGGTACGGCCGGACGAGTGACCGCGAGCGCGGTGACGACCACTGTCGACGTCGACCGCAGCGACGCCGACTACCGCGCCTGGCTCAAGGAGGCCGTGCGCAAGGTCCAGGCTGACGCCAACCGCAGCGCCGACACGCACCTGCTGCGCTTCCCGCTGCCCGAGGCCTGGGGCATCGACCTGTACCTCAAGGACGAGTCCACGCACCCGACGGGCTCCCTGAAGCACCGCCTCGCCCGCTCGCTGTTCCTGTACGCGCTGTGCAACGGCTGGATCCGCCCCGGCCGGCCGGTCATCGAGGCCTCCAGCGGCTCCACCGCCGTCTCCGAGGCCTACTTCGCGAAGCTGATCGGCGTCCCGTTCATCGCCGTCATGCCGCGGACCACCAGCCCCGAGAAGTGCCGGCTCATCGAATTCCACGGCGGCGAATGCCACTTCGTGGACGACTCGATGAAGATGTACGAGGAGTCGGCCGACCTCGCCGCCCGCACCGGCGGCCACTACATGGACCAGTTCACCTACGCGGAGCGGGCCACCGACTGGCGTGGCAACAACAACATCGCCGAGTCGATGTACCAGCAGCTGCGCCTGGAGCGCTACCCCGAGCCCGCCTGGATCGTGGCGACGGCCGGCACCGGCGGCACCTCCGCGACCATCGCGCGCTACGTCCACTACATGCAGCACGACACCCGCATCTGCGTCCCGGACCCGGAGAACTCCTGCTTCTTCGACGGCTGGACGCACCACGACCCGCACGCGAGCAGCGACTGCGGCTCCCGCATCGAGGGCATAGGCCGGCCCCGGATGGAGCCGAGCTTCGTGCCGGGCGCCATCGACCGCATGATGAAGGTCCCGGACGCGGCGAGCGTCGCCGCCTGCCGTGCCCTCGAACTGGCCATAGGGCGCAAGGCCGGCGGCTCCACGGGCACCGGCCTGTGGAGCGCGCTGAAGATCGTCTCCGAGATGGTGGCGGAGGGGCGGACGGGCAGCGTGGTGACCCTGCTCTGCGACCCGGGCGACCGCTACCTCGACAAGTACTACTCGGACGAGTGGCTGGCGGCGCAGGGCCTCGACATCGCGCCGTACACGAAGACGATCGAGACGCTGCTGGAGACCGGGGAGTGGCGCGAGCCGCAGGCCTGAGGCTTCAGTTGCGGCTCGGGGCCGCCGCCAGCCGGGCGTCGAGCGTGCGCACCGCCGTACGGAAGGAGTGGCCGAGCCCCGGGCGGGCGGCCGCCAGCGCCAGCCGGAAGGGGGCCGGGCCGTCGGCCGCGAAGGTCCAGCGGACGAGGGTGCCGGGGGAGCGGTCGCCGGGGGAGCGGGGCCCGGCGGCCGGGGCCAGCAGCCACTCCTCCAACAGGGCGCGCGCACCCGGGGCGTTGGTCTCGTCGACCCGGTAGGCGTAGCGCCGCGCGGCCTCCGCGGCCACGATCGTCTCCTGGAACCGGACCCCGCCGCGCAGCCTGACCTCCCGGCCGGCCCCGCCCCGGGCGGGCCGGGCCAGCGACACCGCCCCGAACCAGTCCGGCCAGCCCGTCACCTCCTCGGCGAGCGCCCGGTACAGCGGCTCGGGCGCGGCCGCCGCCCTGGCGGTGAAGACCAGACGCACCGGCGCGTGTGCGAGGAAGTCCAGCCCCACGGGGCGGAGTCGGCGGGCCATGGCGTTACCCCCTGGGGCGTGGCGAGTGGCGGGCGCGTGCGGTGCGCTGGCGTCACGATAGCTGGCTGGCCGTCAGATGTCCGCAGGGGTCCGGAGGTTGGACGGCCCTTGGGGGCCCCGGGCGCCGGGAGGGCGCGGAGGGGCTGCGGGCTCGCTGCGCGACCCGGCGCACCGGGGCTGCCGGTTCGCTGCGCGGCCCGGCGCACCGGGGTGCCGTGTGCGGGAGCGCGCTGCGCAGCCCGGCGCCGGGGGCCGTGTGCGGGATCGCGCCCCGCCGACCGGGCATACCGCCTTCACGCGAACGGGGCCTGGGCAGCGGCGGCTTCGAGCGGGATCCTGGAACCGGCCCGCCCGGCCGCCCCGGCGCGGACCCCGCCCCGCCGCCCTCCCACGGAGGCCGCCGATGCCCCACCCCACCACCCCCGACGCCGCCCCGCCGGACGAGGAACCGCTGCCCTCCGTTGCCGACGGCGCCCCGTCAGGCGGGGGGCCGCTGCCCTCCGTTGCCGACGGCGGCCCGCCGGAAGGGGAACCGCTGCCCGGTACCGCCCCCGATGCCGCCCGGCCGGGTGGGGGGTCGGTGCCCTCCGTTGCCGTAGGCGCCCCGCCGGGCAGGGGGCCGGTGCCCGGCGCCGGCGCCGTTACCGACGCTGCCTTGCCGGGAAGGGTTCCGCTGCCTGCCGTTCTTGACGCCGCCCTGGCGGGTGGGGCGCCGCCGTGCCGGGGAGGGGCGGCCGGGCCGTCGTCGGGGGCTCCGCTCGCGCTCGAACTCTTCGTGCACGGGGTCGCCGGAGCCGGGCCCGGTGAGCTGCTCCGCGATCCGCACCCCGTCCGGGTGACGGGCGACTCCACCGCCGCCGTGTTCCGCCGCGCCGAGGACGCCGATGCCGAGGCGCACCCCGAGCGGTACGCGGGGCGGCCCGTCCCCGAGGCCTACTGCTGGTCCCGGCTCACCTCCGGCAATGGCGCCCGCGCCCTGTGGCTGCTGCTCCTGCCCTTCATGGTGGCCAACCTCGCCCACTGGGCCCGGCCCGCCGCGCCACCGTCGTGCGGGGTGCGCCTGTACGGGCTCCTGGTGCGGCTCCTCGCCCTCAGCCTCACCGTGCTGCTCGTCGCGGCCGCCTGCGAGGTGGCCCTCGACCTCCTCGCCTGGCAGTGCGCGGGCGTCGGTGCCTGTACCGATACCCGCTCCTGGCTCGGTTTCCTGCGGCCCGGCGGCTGGTGGGCCCAGCCCGGACGGCGCCTCGCGCTCGGGGCCCTCGTCCCCGCCGCGCTGACCGGGCTGCTCTGGTTCCTGTCGGCCCGCACCTGGAGCGCCTACGAGTCCCAGCCCCCACCCACCGGCGCCGCGGGGGCAGAGGACCCCGCCGCGCCGGGGGGCAGCGGTGCCGCCCCCTTGGGGCCGGACGACGAGGACGGCCCCGACTCCCGGCGTGGCCCGGGGGTTCCGCAGGGGACCGGCGTCCCGGAGGGCCCCCATACCCGGCGTGGCCCCGGCGGCCCGCAGGATCCCGATGCCCCGCGTGGCGTTGGCGTTCCGCAGGGGCCCGGGTATGGGGACGCGCCGCTTGGGCGGCCCGGGTTTTGGTATGGGCGGCGGATCGTGGCGCGGCTGCGGGCCGCTCATACTGCCGCCGGGCTGCTCACCGTGGGCGTCGCCGTCGCCGCTCCCGCCGTCCGGTACGACCGCGGGGCCGACGCCACCGGTCCCGTGCTGGCCGTCGCCGGCTGGGCGGTGGAGGTGCTGCTGGCGGCCGGGGCCGTGACCGTGCTGTGGGTGGTCTGCCGGCGCGGCCGCACCGAGGCGCGGCCCGACCACCGGCTCGACCGGGCCGCCGTCACCCTGCTGCCCGTCGGCGCCCTCGCGCTGCTGGCCGCCGTCCTCGTCTACGCCGGCTGGTCCCGGCCCGGCTGGACCTCGGCGGGGCGGCTCCCGGGCGACTTCGCCTTCGGGGTGCTCATGCTCGGCCAGGGCGGCTGCGTGCTCGCCCTGGCCCTCGTCGCACACCGCCTCCACCGCCACGGTGATCAGCGGGGCGCCCACCGGAAGTTCGGTGCCCTCCTCGCCGAAGCGGGCGGTCACCACGCCCCCGTACGGGC